>JBJXGG010000042.1:0-12039 GCA_046153495.1 Chlamydiales bacterium | reverse complement strand
CTTTTTCATATTGTGTAGTATAGAAAAAATAATGACAAAACAAAAGATTAAAATTTCTATACAAGGGATGCATTGCTCCTCATGCGAGAAGACAGTTTCAAGAGCATTAGCAGCTGTAGAGGGTGTTGAAACCGCAAAAGTGAGTGTATTGACCAATGAAGCGGAAATAGTCTGTGAGAATGCATCGGTGCAAAAGCTTCTCACCGCTATCGCAAAAACAGGATATAAAGCGACGTTACAAAAGAGCGAAAAAAAAGAGTGTTTAGGCTGGCAAGTAGCTATTTCAAGCCTGCTCACTCTGCCCCTTTTGGGAGAGATGGTGGTACACTATCTCCCTACTTGGGTACAGTTTGCATTGGCTAGTTGCGTCCAGTTCGGATTTGGTTGGCGCTTTTATGTGGCGAGTTTTTATGCTCTTCGTCGTTTAAGCGGAAACATGGATCTTTTGATTGCTCTGGGCACTTCTGCTGCTTATTTCTACAGCGCTGTCGTCTTTTTCTTTTCTCTTAATGATCATCTCTATTTTGAGAGCAGCGCGACTATTATTACGTTGATCTTGATAGGACGGATGTTGGAGGTACGGACAAAAAGGAAGAGTTCAGGAGCGCTTCGCGCCCTTTTGCAATTACAGCCGAAACAAGCTCGGATAAAAAAGGGGGTCTCTTTTGAAGAAGTGGCGATATCAACCATTCAAGTGGGCGATTTATTCCAAGTCCGTCCAGGAGAGCTCGTTGCTGTAGATGGTGTGGTGATAGAGGGAGACTCTTACATCGATGAGTCGATGTTGACGGGAGAAAGCCATCCTATCCACAAACGAACCTCTGACAAGGTATTCGGAGGAACGCAAAATGGAAAGGGTTCCCTTCTTATCCGAGCAGTTGCCGTAGGAGAGAAAACCGCTCTTAGCTCTATTGTCCGTTTGGTAGAGGAGGCACAAAGCTCCCGCGCTCCCATTCAAAAATTAGCTGATCAGGTTTCAGCAATCTTTGTTCCCACAGTAGTAACGATTGCTCTTACAACTTTCTTTATTTGGTGGATATTTATCCCAGCGCACCTCGCACTGATCAACGCTGTTGCCGTTTTAGTGATTGCCTGCCCTTGCGCTCTTGGGTTGGCGATACCAACTGTCATCATGGTGGCAAGCGGAAAGGGGGCACGCGCTGGGATTTTAATCAAAAATGCTGAAGCGCTAGAAAGGGCACGTCATTTGGAAACGATCGCTATTGACAAAACAGGCACTTTGACAGAAGGAAAACCGCAACTAGTCGACTATCCAGAGGGACTCATTGGAGAAATCGCTGCAGCCCTTGAGGCAAACTCAGAGCACCCTATCGCCCACGCAATAGTTACAAAGATTCCCACCACCTTGCACGTAAAAGATTTCCGTGCCGAGACAGGACGGGGTGTAACTGGTTTGATTGAGAAAGAGCGATGGTTTGTAGGATCGGCGCGGTGGATGCGAGAGAAAAATTTTCCCGCCGAAGAGGATGTAATCTATATAGCAAATGAAAAGGGAATCCAAGGGACTTTGAGAATCGAAGATACTCTCCGACCTCATGCGAAAGAGGGAGTCGAGGCGCTCCAAAAGTTGGGGCTTCATATTGTAATGTTGACGGGAGATGGCAAACGGAGTGCCGAAAAAATCGCAAAAGAGGTGGGAGTGCAAGATTGGAAGGCTGAGATCTTGCCGGAGCAAAAAGCCGATGCACTCAAGGCGTGGAAACATGTCGGGATGGTCGGAGATGGGATCAATGATGCCCCCGCCCTTGCCGCCGCAAGTGTGGGATTCGCGATGCGCACCGGGACAGATATTGCCATAGAGACATCAGATATCACTCTTATTAACAATGATTTACGTAATGTTGCCGTAGCAATTTCTCTTTCCCAAAAGACTTTTCTTAAAATCAAACAGAATCTCTTTTTTGCCTTTTGTTACAATGTGGTGGGGATTGGGTTGGCGGCGTTTGGACTCCTCAATCCCATGATTGCAGCGGCAGCTATGGCAGCGAGTTCCCTCTCTGTTTTGACTAACTCATTATTGTTGAAACCCGGATTGTGCGACACACCTCTTATAGAGCGTGAAAAGGGGCTGTAAGATTGCTGACCACTTTTCAAGCTCTGCGAGAGATTGTTCGCACAATCCAGGTTTGCACAAAAGCTCTTGATCCTTTTTGCGAAAGTTGAGATGGTAGGACATATGTATTTACAACGTCGAGCTATCTATAATCTGGTAAATCTCCACGGGCAAGAGGAGTTTGAAGACCTTAAAAATCTCGAACCTTGGCAAAAGGAGAATTATCGTTCGATTGAGACGCCCTATCTCTATAAACGACTGCATGAAATAGGTCTCTCCATTCCGAATGAAGATACTTTCTCTCAATTCGCCGATGAGTATGAGAGTCCCGATGACATGGTAGGGGCACTTACAGAAAAATGGGAGCCCCTTGATCAAGACAAAGCCTATCTCCTCGTCTTTGAGCTATGGCGTCGTATGCTCCCCGAGAAACGATGCCCCTCCGTTTTCTGTGATGAGTTAGATTACCAAATCTCAGAGTATGAGAAAGGGAATCTAGAGCTCCAAGAGGCTTTACAGGATATCATAAGTTATCTTCAGCAGATCCTTGATGACCACGTAGACGAAGGAAATGACCCTCTTTCAGTAATCAATACTTTTCAAACCTATTGTGCGCATAATATAGAGCTTTTCGTATTCAACTATGCACAAGATGCGATCGAATCGGGAGACTCCGATTATGCCTATGACCTGATCGAGGGTTTTTATCGATATGTCAACGAACCGTTGTGGTTTGACTTTCTCCTTTGCCGCATTGCTATTTTGGATGATCCTGAAAAAGGAACACAAGCTCTATCCGACGTCATCAAGCATGTTAAAAGTCTTGATATTGCCGATGAAATTTTAGTCTACCTAGCAAAAGAGCGGAATCATCCTCTTTTTTGCCAACTAGTGTTGAAAATCCTGCCGCTTTTGGAATCAGAAGAGGAGTTTTGCGAGCTTTTGGAATCCTGCTCTCTTCATTTCTCTAATCTCGAGCTAAATCCCGAAAGATTTGATACCATGCTCTCCGACAGAGAAGGGATCGATCCGCAAACGCCTCTTGACTCTTCAGACCTCCATATAAAAGAAATACGCAAATTTTTAAGCGCTTAGAAAACAATGAAAGCACTGCTTTACTATTTTCTCCTCCTCCCCTCTCTCGTCTTTGCCCTCCCTGCTGGCAATCCTTGTGAGCCGAGTCTTTTTTGCAGCGGTCTTTTTGATTGTGACAATCCATGTGGGCAATATTGTGAATCAGAGTTCTCTTTCCGCGCCGGCTATTATGGCGATTATGTATTTGATCGTGCGTTGCGTATCGATCGCTCAAACGCTCAATCCACGATGCGTGAGGTGCAAATCAATACCAATGCGTTTTTGGCCGATTTTAATCTTTGGAATCGATTCGATATCTATGCTCTCTTCGGTGTCTCAAAAATCCATTTAGAAACTCCCTCCGGGGCTTTTCTGATAGATACCCTAGGTGCGCCGTATGTCAATGAAACCCTTACTTTGGGCACAGAGAGCAACTTTAGCTGGGGCGCAGGGGTGCGAGCCTCGCTTGTGCAGTGCTGCGGTTTTTGTTTTGGCCTAGATGGAAAGTATTTCTACACCAATCCCTCTATCAATTTTGTTACGGTTACGACAG
The DNA here is from genome assembly GCA_046153495.1 of Chlamydiales bacterium. Classification (GTDB taxonomy): domain Bacteria; phylum Chlamydiota; class Chlamydiia; order Chlamydiales; family JAAKFR01; genus JBJXGG01. The sequence continues at coordinate 8,338 of JBJXGG010000042.1, read as the reverse complement.
CTTCTACTGGTTATCCTAGTGGAAGTTCTTTTAAATTTCATGAGTGGCAAGTCGACTTTGGGACAACCTACTCTTTCTGTGTAGGCCCCTATTGGACATTGCTACCCTATGCTTCCCTGAATTGGAGTAATGCACGAGCAACGATGGATAACGCAATACAAAACCTCACTTTCACAGACCTCGTCTATATTCTCCAACTATATGATCTTAAGCAACAAAAAGCTTGGGGATATGCATTGGGGATAACCCTTTTAGGATGTGACTACTTTACGGTTACTTTTGAAGGACGGTTTGCCAGTCAAACAGCTTTTTCCTTTAATACGCAACTACGCTTCTAGGTTTGAAATCTAGATAGTCGCAAGCTGTGAGCAGATATTTGCCCCCGAAAAGATCGCCCTTCACGTTGTGCAGATGGCCAAAACAACAGTAGTCGACATTATATTTCTCAAGCAGTGCGCTTGCTTGAGTAGGGGCGATATCGAGGCCAACGGGAGGATAGTGTGTCATGGCAAGCCGATATTTTGCCTTTTGGTCAAGCTGTTTGAGGCTCATCTCGAGGCGTGCCATCTCCCGGGAGAAAATCTTTTCATCTGCTTTTAATAGAGGGATATCTCCAGGGCCTAGGGATGCAAAGTTGAATTCGGGTGAATCCCACAATCTTGCACCTCCGACAGATATCTCATTCCAATGAAATACATCATTATGGATTGCGTGGATAGAGGGAGGAAGCACTTTGCGTACTTTGCTTACGGAGCTCCACCAAAGATCATGATTGCCCCGGATCATTACTTTGGTGCCAGGCAAAGCTGCGATCCAGGCAAAGTCTAAAGCCGTCTCTTCGAGCTTCATCGCCCACGAGATATCTCCCGGAAGTAGGACAAGGTCCTCTTTTTGAACAAGAGCCTCCCAATTCATGCGAATCTTTTCCGCATGACCTACCCACTTGGGACCAAATATATCCATTTTCTTATTTGGCACCCCAAAGGAGAGATGAAGATCGGCAATCGCCCAAACTGTTGGCATATTTAAAAAATGTAATTATCTGGGATATAGGCTGCTTTTGGAACTATCAAGATGCCATCCCGCACTACGACTTTCCCATCTGGAGAGTCGTAGTTGATATATCCAGCACGATTTGTGAGCTGCACGTTATCCCCAATGATGACATTCTCATCAATAATCGCCTTAGAGATCAAGGTATTTTCCCCAATACTGGGTGCGACAACGCTCTCACCAGAAAAGATGGGAGGCCGTTCGTAATATTCATTGCCCATCAAGATGGAATCTTTGACAATGCTCCCCTGTCCTATGATAGAACGCACTCCGATAACACTATGGTCGATTTCCTTGGCCTTAATGATCGATCCCTCGCAAAGAAGGGTATTATGCATCTTGCAATCAGAGATCTGCGCACCTGGAAGGTCATATGATTTGGTGATAATAAGACTCCGCTCATCATAACAAACAAGTCCTTGTTTCCGATTCTGACAAGGCTGTGTGAGGGCTAGATTTGCCTCATAGTAGGATTTGATTGTCCCTATATCTTCCCAGTAACCATCATAAAGATAGGCGTATGTCTTCCCTTTTTTTCTCTCCGTATCAATCAGATGTCTGCCAAAGTCGTCTCGTGGATCTTCCCGCAATAAATCAAAAAGAGCTTGTCTCTTAAAGAGATATATTCCCATCGACCCAAGAAAATTCCGTTCCTGGGTCACATCGTACCCCAAATAAGAGAGTGTGAAATCATCGGTGTAAAACCGCTCTAAAATCTCCGCTGTTTGTGGCTTTTCATAAAAATCAAGAAGACGACTACCTCTCTCTTGGATCTTTAGTACCCCCATTCTCTTAGCATCCTTCTTATTCACAGGCTGGGCCGCTATGACCATAGAGGCATCCGTTTTGGCAGCGAATTGGATCATGTCTTGGAAGTTGATGTTATAGAGTTGATCACCAGAGAGAATCAAAAAATAATCGGCGGGCACTTCGTAAAAATATTTCAGATTTTTGCGCACTGCATCCGCCGTGCCCTTATACCAAACTTTCTCTCCCTCGCGCTCTTCTGGTACTAGCATCTGAATCCGGTTTTGTAATATCCCATAATTCAAATAGGTCTGTGATAGATGTTTCTGCAGCGTGTAGGCTAAATACTGTCCAATGACATAAATATTAGTAAGACCCGAGCTTAACGAATGAGAAATGGGAACGTCGATAAGGCTATAGCGTCCTCCAAAGGCAACGGCAGGCTTACAACGAGTGGTTGTCAGGGGTTCTAAACGTTTGCCCTGCCCCCCACCTAAAATAATCACCGCAATACGATCACAAGAGATAGACTCAACTTTTTTGTGCTCCTCTGCAGAAGGGGAATGAATAAATGACTTAGCAAGAAAGTTAACTAACATTTCTCAATTTGTTTATATTTGTACACACCTGTTAATAATTTTATATAACAAAAAACATAAAAAATCAATATATTAATAATGCTGTGAATTTGTATCTTTATTTTTCGCGAATGATATATAGCCGATTAAATTGAGATAGACACTCTCTGATTGCGCGAAAACTTCCGGGGCTTAATGATCCCAAATGGATCCATATTTCTAATATTGGGCCCCTTACGATCAATCAATCGCAGGAACTTTCGCGTTGCCGAAAACCAAATCTTGAGGTCGAATGGGTATATAGGCTTCCCAGCCGAGTTTTCTGTACTCTTTTGCCGTAGCAAGCGGATCCTTGGCTCCATAAATCCCTCTACCTACGATAATAATATCCGATTGGTTTTCACGGATCACAACATCAGGGGTGAGATATTGCTGCCCAAGCTCATCTTTCCCTGTTTTAAGCTGTACGCCTGGCGTCATATGGATAAAATCGGGATGAAGTTGCTTGCGACAGATAAAGCCTATCACAAATTCGGCATGTTCTTGCGCCCACTCAATCCCCTTCTCTGTATAAGCCCCTTTAGCCAGAGTCCCTTGAGAACTCATCTCTGCTAAGAGTAAGAGCGCGCGCCCCTTAGGAAGCCCTACCTGTTTGAGTCCCTCAATAATGCCGGGCCCTGGCACCAAATGTGCATTCGTGATGTCTGACCAGTCCGATATGCGATAAATCCCCTCTTGATACTGCCATTTGACTGTGTTTCCAATATCGGCAAACTTTCTATCTTCAAAAATCAAAAAGTTATGCTTCTCTGCTAGCTCACGCAAATAGTGAGGGATATCTGGAGCAAAGTCCTCCATGATATCGATATGCGTTTTCAGAACACAGATTTCTGACCCTACCTTGTCTGCAATTTCCAACAGCTCTTTCTTTGTTGTGACGTCGGCAGCAAGAGCGAGGTTCGTCTTCTTTTCATCCATCAAGCGCAAAAGGCGCTGTCCCGTGGGATTAATACATCTCTTGGCTCTTTCGCTATAGGTGACTCGCACAAACCGCCTCAACTGTCTCTTGATCAATCAAGTTTTCTTCACACAGAACTTGAAGCAACTCACTGAGCGTAATCAGGGTATGAATTGTATATCCCTTATCTTCAATATTTTTGCGCCCACCTGCTTGCCTATCCAAGAAGGCGACGATATCTGTCACGACTAGACCGACCTCTTCCAGAGGTGTGATTGTCTCAAAAACACTTTTCCCAGAAGTGATTAGATCTTCGATAACAAGACAGTTCTTTCCCTCCTCGTAAATCCCTTCAATCAACTTTTTTGTTCCATGCTCTTTTACCTCTTTCCGACGCATGAGCATAGGAATATTTTGATCGAGCGAGAGGGTCGTCGCAAAAGGGAGAGCTGTGTAAGGTACCCCACAAATATAGTCGAACTTCTTATCCGCCACCTTTTCCCAGATCAGCTTGGTGATCATCCGCAGTAATTTGGGAGAAGAGACCGTCAACCGTAGATCGATGTAGATGGGGGAGAGAACTCCACTTTTCAATCGAAATTGTCCAAACTTTACTGCTCCTATGGTAAAAAGCTCTTTAACAAATGCTCTAATTTCCTGATCCATTTTGCCTCTCATGGTATTTATTGGCTAAATAGGGATCCCAGATCATACCAACCGCACTCATTGCCACATCGGCTCCCAGTTCTAAAAAGTCATCGAAGTGCTCAGGTGCTGTGACGCCTCCTGTCCCCATTATGGTTAACCCTAATTTTTCTTCTTGATTGATTGCATGTGCATTGCGCAAAAAATGCAGCGCTGCCTCACGAATAGGCCCTCCACACACACCCGCTTTCATCCGATTTTTTCCCAGAGTGGGAGAGCCATCCTCATTCACTAGTTTCATACTGACTGTGTTGATCCCGCAGATGGCTTGTGCACCGCCTCGCACTGCTGCCTTCATCACAAGACGCAAAAGCTCACGATCGAAAAGTGCTCCCACTTTAATAATGAGTGGTTTATCGCCAATGCTGTCATGAATTCTTTTAGTGATTTGAAAGACGCTATCGGGATTCGTATAAAGACTCCCCTCACTACCAGCGAGGTTCGGACAAGAGAGGTCGGCCTCAACAATATCTGCTCCCGCTTGCACAGCGAGCCTTGCTGCTTGCGCGAAATCTTCTACATAATCCTCTCCCTCTCTAGGGGTTCCTACGACGGAAACAATCATGACCTGCCCCTCATGCAGAGATTTTTTCGCTTTGGCAATATCTGCCACCACATAATCCGGATCGCGCGAAGGAATACCAAATGAGTTCGTTACAGCTAGCTCTCTGAACGAGCGAGGCTCCTCTTTCGCAGGCATCAAACTCTCTTCTAATCTCCCCTCTGTCAAAGATCCTTTTGTATCTACATAAATCATATTCGGGAGCGGATGGGCCGGGTGGAAGCGAGAACGAATCGTCTTATACGTCACGATATCAAAACCCATCAAAGCGGCAAAAGAGACCCACCGAGAGTTCAATAATGGGCCTGCAGGCACCCCAATCCTGGAAGCAACTTTAAATCCCAAAAAATCAATCCACTGATCTTTTGGTAGATAAACTCTTTGTGGAATCTTCCCTTGAAAGAAAGGGCCTTTTTCCGCATTTTCAAGATAATCCTTGTTGATATCGTATATAGGATTATAACGCATGAGTAACAAACCCTCCGTTCAAACAAAAATTTTTATTGGAGCCCGCGTAACCCCTGAACTTCGTCCTCTTTTGGACAATGTAACCCAACTTCATCTCATCTCGTTCGAGCAAAAACACTACATTGGCCTTTATGCTGACTCTTCGCATCCGACTCTTGATGAGGTTCGAGCTCTTTGTAACCATCTTACTTCTCAACTAGGGGAGATAATGAAGGAAATTTCTTCTCGCACACCTCAAATTGTGGTTTTCCCCCAACTCTTTCTAGGCTGATCAACCTTCCACCTATTTGCGTATAAAGCGGCCATCCTTTCAACACTCTTCCCTCAAAGGGGGTCCAACCACACTTCGATTTTATGTTGGCTGCCTCCACTCTCTTTTCCAAATTCATGTCGATGAACACAAGATCATCCGTAGGAGGAAGACGAAATATCTTTGCTACATTCGTATGGGTAAGCTCTATGAGTCGCTCGAGTGTGAGTTTCCCTCGATTGACTGCATCGAGCATGAGAGGTAGTAAAGTCTCCACCCCTGGAACGCCGGAAGGAGCCTCTCCAAAGGGCCTCTCCTTCTCTGCTAAGGTATGTGGCGCATGGTCTGTCCCAATCGTATCGATGACTCCTCTTTCGATCGCGTCCCAAAGAGCATCTTGATCTTCCTGAGTGCGCAAAGGGGGATTCATCTGTACTTTTGTCCCCCATGTTTTGTAGTCGTCGATCGTTAAAAAAAGATGATGCGGTGTAACCTCGGCATATACCTCTACCCCTTGCCTCTTGGCCTCTTCTACAAGCGCTACCTCTTCTTTCGTACTCATGTGGAGGATATAGAGACGAACCCCATATTTTGCCGCTTTTTCAATCGCCCTTTTCACAGCAATCGCCGCAGCTTTATTAGGACGGATTACACTATGCGCTTTAGGATCATCCGTGGGGCCGAATGCCTTTTTTGTGGCGTTGAGGAGGGTTTCATCTTCTGCATGCACAGCAACCAACATATCGGCTGCTTTTGCCCTACGAAACGCCTCATCAAGCGCTTTTTCGTCATCCATCAAAAGCGTACCGGTGCTAGAGCCCATAAAGATCTTGAGAGCAATTGCCTTCCCTTTTGCCCGATCAATCTCTGCTAAATGGTTCTGGTCGGCTCCCAAGTAAAGACCGTAGCGAAGTGGGATGTCAACTGCTTTTAACTGGGCATCTATTAACTTCTTCTTCGCCTCCATCTCTTCAACCGTGACACACGCCGGGGTATTGTTCGGCATATCTAATACTGTCGTCACTCCGCCGCAAATACAGGCGATCGCTGCCGTTTTCCAGTCCTCTTTGTACTCCGCTCCAGGTGTGCGGAAATGGACGTGCGGATCAATTAATGCAGGGAGAGCGATCAGGTTATCTTTCATGAGAGAAACTCCTGTTGCAGTAGTAACACTCCAACTCGATATAACCACTATTAACATGAACAGAAAACTTCGTATCGAGCGGCTCATGATTGGAAATGCAGTTGTTGTTGGGACATTTGAGCCACCTCTCTATTTGTTGTGGCATCTCGACATTATACTTCTCGACCACTTTAAAGTCGCGGATGATCGCAATCGTAGCTTGCGGAGCGAACATGGCAATCTGATTCACCTCTTCTTTGGAAATCTCTCGCTCTTCTACTTTTATTAAATCTTTGTATACCATTGATTTACTAGGAAGATTTATTCCAAGTGTGACTTTGTCGTGATGTTGAGCCAGGAGCAAGAGCTCGATAATGCGAATCCCTTGACCCGCCTTGATGTGGTCTATCACCGAGCCATTCTCAATTGCTGCTACCGATAGTTGTTTCACTTCTCCTCCAACAGTAGTTTCAGAATCGCTTGACGCACATAAACGCCATTTTCCGCTTGCTCAAAGTAGTAGGCATGCTTCGTTGCATCCACTTCCGTTTTGATCTCATCGACGCGAGGAAGAGGGTGCAGAATTCGCATCGTCGGTTTTGCTTTTTTTAGAGTCTCAAGGGAGATCTGCAAAGAATGCTCTATCTTATGAGAAAAACGCTCTTTTTGTACGCGTGTTGCATAAACGATATCAGCGCGGTCGATCACCTCATCGATGGTATCGTGAAAAGAGAAAGGTATGCTCGCATTCTTCAGCTCATTGAGCAAGTAGTTAGGAAGCGTTAGACTCGGAGGAGAGACAAAGTAGAAACGGGGATGGAAAGGGATCAACCCTAAGAGCAATGAATGAGCCGTTCTCCCATAGAGAAGGTCGCCACAAACAATTACATGCAGTCCCTCTAGCGTTCCTTGACATTCTAAAATGGAGAAAAGATCGAGAAGAGTTTGTGTCGGGTGTTCATTTGCCCCATCTCCTGCATTAATTACCGGTTTATTGGTCGATTCTGCTGCTTGTTTGGCCGACCCCTCGAGAGGGTGGCGGATCACTACCACGTCTGCATATTGTCCCACAATCCGTATGGCATCCGCTAAAGACTCCCCTTTTTGCTGAGAAGTGATTTTGGGATCAGAAAAGCCGATTACCTCTCCTCCCATTCTCTTAGCTGCCACTTCAAAAGAGAGGAGAGTTCTAGTGGAGGGCTCAAAAAAACAGTTCGCTAGCACTTTTCCCTTCAGTGCATTGCTGTTCGGCTGTTTTTTACACTCCATCGCACAATCCAGAATAGTGAATATATCCTCGCGAGTGAGCTGCTTCATCGAAATTAGGTTTTTCACAGTTTATTCTCCACGTAACTTTGCCATGATTTTATTTCGATCTCTTTTGGCTGTATCAAACAGCGTAAAAAACTAGCGGCTATCTGTAAATTTGTGACCAAGGGGATGTGGTGATCGATTGCCAAACGGCGGATCTGATACCCATCGGTAACGGTCTGAGAAGGGACCTCGCTGCTCGGGATGTTAATGATAAAATCGACTTTTCTCTCTTGAATCACATCAATGACATTCGGTGTCCGTTTTGCACTCGCTTTGAAGAGGCAACGAGTGGCAATTCCATGCTTGGAAAGGAAATCGTGCGTTCCAGGCGTCGTGTAGAGTTCGTAGCCGAGCTTGTCCAGAATTTTGAGTTCTGGCAAAAGCTTGACCTTATCACTTCCACCGATGCTGACCAGGACCCGCTTTCCCTCTAATCTCTGCTCTGTTGCGGTCCAAGAGGCAAAAAAGGCCTCGAGAAAGCCGCTTCCTAAGCAGGCCACTTCACCTGTAGAGGCCATTTCAACATGAGCAACTGGATTTGCCCCTTTCAACCGGCTATAGGAAAACTGTGGCGTCTTGA
>JBJXGG010000146.1:0-11002 GCA_046153495.1 Chlamydiales bacterium | reverse complement strand
CATTAGTAACTTATCGAGATCAAAACCGGGAGCAGGTATTTTTTGCCGAGGAGATCTGGACAAAGACCTCGCTTATCGATCTTTTACTCTATAAAGGGGTGTATGGAGAAACCAAAGTCGTTGCTCCTGTATTGACTCTGCAACGTGAAAGGAAAATGTCGGATGATTCTAAAAAATCTTCCACCCCAAAAAAAGAGAAAAAAGCCCGATCATGGCCCATCTTTACAAACGACCTGGTTGTGGAGAGAGGAACTGTGCGTCTCAAAATACCGCATGTGGATGAAATTGAAGTCGCACAAATTGAAATGAACTATAAGCCGCATGAAAATTATCTCTCTCTGCAAGCCCGAACAAGAGAGGGAAGTGTAGAGGGAGAAGTACTCATCAAGGGTTCGTTGGGTGAACATGCCCATATTCAAACAGAGATCACGAACTTTCCTGTCGCTCTGTTAGACCAACTAAAGGCTACTTCTCTATTTACTGAAGCTATAGGAGAGACAATCGACATCAAGATGGATAGCGAAAACACTCTCGATGGCCTTATGATCACAGTTGATATACAAAGCAAATTTTTTGATGGCAAGATCAAAGCAGAAGCTGCCAATGGCTATCTTATTTTCTATAAAGAGAGTATTTTCCGATTTACAGCCACACCACAATTTTTTCACGAGCTCATTTCCCCTACTTTGAAGGAGCAGTGGAGACTAGCAGATAAAAGTTCTATTGTATTGACCATGAACAATGGGCGCATCCCACTCTCTTTAAAAGGGTTCTCTTTCCAACAATTCCAAATCAATGCTCAGGTTGTCATGGAGCGTGCTGAGATCGAGCATAAAACGTTGGGCCCCTACTCTCTCAACAATGTGAGAGCGAGCGTGGTAGGCGAAGATACCTTACATATCTCCCTTATGGGAGAGGTAGTGGGACAAGAAAAGGCGGCTGTTGAGGCTTACTTAGAAGTGGATCAAAAGAATAATATGAACTACTCCGTTGCTAGTGACGGATTCCCCTTCAGTTTACTCACACTTTTTTTTGAAGAGGCAGATGCTCTTGGACTGTTTTTTGGTAAGACGGTGCGTCTACGAGTAAACGGAGTGTATAAACCGCAAACGGAGTTTATTTCGACAGTAAACATATCCTCTTTTTCCTCAGAGTTGAATGCTGAAATCACAGGAGAGAAGTTGAGCGATCTAGATTTTACTGTGCAGGGGTATAAACGGGTTTCCGGAAATTGGAAAAATGCGGTTGGAGAGGGTTTTACTTTCCAGCTCTCTGGTAAGGCAGCACTGCTAAAAAAAATTCTTGCCGTTAGTGCTTTCCAAGGGAGAATAGAGAATCCCCTTTTCAAGATCAAATTAGAGGGAAATCTGGGAAAAGCAGGAGTCCCTTTCTCTTTCAATCAAGTTCAAGTACGAGGAGAAGGAGAGTTACTACAACTTCCTCCCGCTCCTGTTTTTGAGAATGCTACGATACGAGAAGGAAATTTCTCTTTTCAAATGAATGGATTTAAAAATCAGATGGATGCAGAGATAAATCTCGCTCTCTCTATTGCAGCAAATGGAGAACGTATTGACTCGAAAAAGATGAAGTCTACTCTTCTGGTCAAAAATTTCATCAGAGAGAATCGATTAGATTTTCGCGGAGCTAATATCCATTTCCTCGGGAATATGGAGTATTTTCCTACAGCATTCATCTCTGTTTGGCTCCCTGAAGGGGTAGATCTTACCCCTTTGATAGGCCCGACAGTTACACTCAATGCAAATCTTGCTTATGAGCCTGGAAAAGATCCTCTTATTAAGGCCGATATTCTGGCAGAAGCGCCAGGTTTCAAGACGCAAATAACTATGGATCTCGGCTCAGACCTGCGTGTCCACCAGACAAAACCTACTTTTCTACAATGGGATCTAAGCCCGAATAGATACGCTGCTCTGATGAGGCTCCTCTCAGATGAGCCAGTTGCTTTTCAGCTGCAAAGCAATGCGAAGATTGAGATGGAAATTTCAGAAATCCAATGCCCTCCTGTTACTCCCACAACGGTAAAAGATGTGATTTGCCAAAGCGGGGCTGCTGGAACGCTTAAAGTGGGACCTTTGCATTTTATTGATCCTAATACAAAAGAGAAGTTTGTTTTAGAAGAGATTACCGGGAGAATTTTTGGGGATAACTTTTCTAAAAAGTTGCATCTAGATTTCAAGGGAGTGGTAGATAAAGAATCTGGCTTTACTATAGATATGGATCTAGTGCATCTTTGGGCTAAAGATGGGCATCTGAATACAGAAAATGCAGCCCTTACAGGCACCTTTTCTCTCAATAATCTTATTATGAGATATCTGACTGGCATTTTTCCTATGGCAGAGGTATTTCGCTCTAAGGTAAATGCAGTTTTTGGAGAGCGAATCAATGCTGAGCTTACCGCTCAGATTGCGCAGATGGAAGGACCATTGCACTTGATCGTTAACGCGTCAAATTTCAAAGGAATTTTCCCTCTACATTTCTCTAAAAACGAAATCTTATTGAGAGATTATATTGATGCTGAGATCACTCTAACTGAAGCAGTTTCGCGAAACTTTCTTGTGGATATCAATCCCCTTCTTATCACAGGCGCTCGTTCAGGTCATCCCCTCAAACTTTATGTTGCACCCGAAGGCTTTTCTTTCCCTATATTCCCCTACTCATTCGCCAAGCTCAATATCGAAAGAGCAATTATTGATATTGGGAGAATTGAGGTACAAAATGGAGGAGCCGTTCAAGAGTTGATGGACTTCCTTAAGTCGAAAAAGAAGATAAAAAACGGCTGGATGAAAGCGTGGTTCACTCCGATTTTCATGAGTTTGAAAGGTGGGACCGCACACTATGAACGATTTGATATGTTACTAGGGAAAGATGTACATATAGCCCTTTGGGGGCGGATAGACTTAATTAAAGATAAGGTGAAAATGACGCTCGGTATCGCTCCGAAAACGTTGAAACAGCGGTTCAATATCCTAGGAATTTCTAAAAAGGAGATGTTCCAGGTGAAGATGCGTGGCTCTACAAGTAATGTCGATCTCGATTGGAGCTCGGCTTATACGAGGATTGGAATACTTGTGGCACGCCTTGCCGGAGGACATATTGGCTACTTAGTAGGTGGAGTGCTCGAGCAGATTATCACAGCGCTGGGAGAAGAGCCAACTCCTCCACCAACAACTCTCCCCTTCCCTTGGGATGAAAAAACTCCACGCAAACCGGGGGATTCTATTCCAGAAATTGCTCCTCCTCCATCAGCAGGAGCAAAAGGGAGTAGGAAGATATTGGAGTTCTTAATTCCTTAAGGTTATTAACTCTCTTCATCATCCTCATCGTCCTCATCATCGTGTCGCATGAGCTGATCCATCTTTTTCTTTTCCCACTCCGCACCGAGAAAACTATCGCGAATGGTGAAGGTATTAAAAGCTTGGACAATTATGATGATCCCCCAAATTAGAGTTACCCAATAAAACCAGAGATTTTGCGGATTAATAACTAAGTTAATGATCATCAAAAGAATGTTTACTAGAATAAACGTGATCAGATTGGAATAGAAAGAGCGTAATTTCGCTACGCGCCTCTTGGCATCTCTATATTTTTGATCATCTTCGTCCATAATTTCTCCTTTGCTAAAAGAACAGATTATGTATGATTCCAGCAATTAAGAAAAAGCTTATCATAGACATGATGTCATTGAAAGCTGTTACGATGGGGCCTGAGGCGATGGCGGGATCTACGCCAATTTTGGCAAAGAAGAAGGGGGAAGCTACACCCAGCGTTGTGGCAGTGAGCGAGGCGCTGAACACTCCCGCTGCTACCATAACTCCGAGTTGAGCAGCTCCTCCATGGAAGTCCCCAATCCCAAGGCTGTTTAGAGTAAAAATAATCCCTCCGCAAAGTAGACCAAAAGTACAGCCGGTCAGCAGTCCAATAGAGAGCTCTTTTAAAATCGCATCACCTCTTTTGCCAGAAGAGAGCACTCCAATCGCCATACTACGCACCAAAACTGTACTACATTGAATACCCACGTTACCCGACATTCCATTGATCAGGGGGATAAAGAAGAATATGATAGCAAGCAGTTCACCCTCAATAGACTGATAGTAGGACATGATCGAAGCGCTGATCAAACCGCCAAAGAGTGTAACCAGAAGCCAAGGAGAGCGGGAAAGAAATCGTTTGAAGACATGATCTGCTTCACTCACATCTTCTGCCGTACCAGCCATCCAAGCGATTGTTTCGTCAGCGATGTCTTCAATCGCTTCTACGACATCTTCATAGGAGATAACCCCCACCAAGAAGTTGTTTTCATTCACAACGGGAAGGGCGGGAATTTTGTATCGCTCGACTAAGTCAACCACCTCTTCACGCGTTCCGTCAGTCGAGATTTTATGTTCTATCTGCCGCATGACTTGTCGTAATGGAAGATGGGGTGGATTCACAATCAAGTTGCGAGCGGGGACAAAACCTTGTAGCTCACCTTTTTGGTCGAGCACGAAAATACGCCGAGTCATATCGATGCCGGGATTGTCGCGGATAAAGGCAGCAGCCTCGCTGATCGTTGTTTCCATAGGAAATGCGAAGAACTCATTAGTCATGAGTCCACCAGCGCTATTGCGACTATGTTTTTGCAGCTCTCGAATTTGTAAAGCTTTTTTAGAATCAATTAGATCGAGAACACGGCGGTAGCGTCTGTCAGGGAGATCATCCATTACCCAAACTGCTTCATCAGCTGGCATGTTTGCAATGATAAGACTCACTTCCTCATCTTTTTGTGTCCGAAAGATAGCCCAGCGTGAGGCACTGTCGGTATTTATGATAAACTTAGTTTTTGCCTCGATATCGGGGAGATTTTCATATAAGACGGGGCGCGCACTGGGAGGAAGGCGAGAGGCCGCATAAGCTAAGTCAATGGGGTTGTACTCGGAGGCAATTTTTGCGACGTCGTGTAATTGGATGTTGAAGGTTGTCTTGTGGAAGGCTTCTTCTAGTCGCTCACTCAACTCATCGTCGAGGTGACTCGTGCGTGAGTCCATCAAGTTTCCTGCGCTGCTGTGATGCTCAATTGGCTCTTCGCTCATATTCTGTTCCTTAGTATTGTCTCCTAGTAGCGATAAACTCACGGAATGCCGAGGTATGGTTTAAAGAGGAGAGCCATTCATCATTTTCTAAATCCTCAATAGTTGGAAGGCTTTTATGGGTTTCCGCTCGTTTGAGAAAATGCATAGCTTGGTCAGCCAAACCAGCGAGCGCATAAAGGCAGGCAAGATGGTAATTTGCTTCACTACTTCCCAGTTCTACGGCATGCACCAATCTCTTTTCGGCCTTTCTACGTACCTCTTCACTTTTCTGTGGATGATTCGGATCTTTGGCAAGCTCAGAGAGATTTAAGAGTGTGTAGCCTAGCTGACACCATATCTCCTCATCTTCGCTATCGCAGTTGGCCAGAGTTTCTAACAGTGTTGCTGCCTCAAAAAGATATTCGGGTTGAGCGGTGAGCTCTCCAAAATGAGAGAGAGCAGAGGCTAAGGCGTATTGAATCTGGGTTTCGTCTGGTATTTTATCGTGAATCTGCGAAAGCAGAGAAATAGCCTCTTGATAATACTCCTCCTCTCCGGTGATATCTCCTAAAATATCTAGCGCACAACCATGATGGAACTGCACTTCTACATCCCCGTGCAAAGCCATCGCTTTTTTAAATTTTTCGATTGCCTCTTCTACTAACCTTTCCCGTTCATCCTTTGATTCCTCAAGAAGTTGCTTGCGCATGAACAGCTCGCCCCACTCCAGATAATGGATTGAAGAGAAAGGACGGAAATTGATAAGTCGGTCGATCCACTGTTCACTTTCTACTATATATTCAATATTTTCCTTCTCTATACCCCATTCCAAATAAGTTTGGAATAGAGCATGGATAAATTTTGGATGATTAGGAGAGATATGTAAACCGCGTCTAAAGTAATCGATTGCGGTAGCAAAATTGGAATCCTCGGAAAAATAGAGAGCTAATGAGAGGTGGACGATCCCCGCAGCATAAATCAACTCAGGTTGGTTGGGATGGAGCCCTACAATTGCTAGCACTCTCTCTTTCCCTTCATTGATCAGTTTAAGATCTTCAAGAAGAAAACCTAGCAATGCCACCCCCTGCCCCAAATAGGCTGTTGCCAACAAAGGGGAACATTCATCCACTTTTAAAGCAGAAAATTTTTCTAGAGAAGTCTCGATCTCAAGCACATTACGTCGCTGCCACCCTGAGTTGAGATAAAGCTCACCCCAATCAAGCCAAAGGGCCTTTTCCTTCGGAACGGCAATGATTGCCTCTTGGAAAACAGAATCGGCACGATCAAAATCTTCGCGATTTCCCGTCAGTTCGAAAATTTTTTTGTGGCAGAGTGCATACAAAGACCACGCCTTTACGTAAGCGGCAGCAGTCTTATTTTGGCTATTGTGGAAGGTCTTAGAAATAGCGATTTTTAATAGCTCAACTCCCTCTTTAAGAGGGGTGGGATCTCCTGTCATACTGCCGAGAGTCATCAAAGCCTCTCCATAATGGATCCAAAAATGGGGTAGCATCAGAGCGGAGCTCGTGGAAGTAGCCTTAGAAAAGCAATCGATCCCACGCTTTAAATCGCTTGTCTCTAACGAGAGTTTACCGAGTAAGATCCAAGCAGAACCGCAATCCCACAAGCAGTGGAAGCTTTTCTCCAAAGCAAGCGCCTTCTCATATTTTTCAATCGCCTCTTCAACGAATTTCTCCTCCTTGAGCAACCGCCCCAACTCGATCAAAATATTGCCCCATAGCTGCAGCAGGTCGCTACGATCGACCATATATTCGGGTTTCAGTTCGCTAGCAATAGCTATCTTATCTAGGGCTAATAAAAAATAACGCCCTTTTTGATAAAGGGCACCAAATCGATAGTAGAGTGAGGCAATTTCACAAAGATTGGCATAATTATCAGGGAGCAGGGACTCCGTAAAATTCAGCCAACCTGAGATATACTCTTCCAAGTAGTCCAGCGTATACATCTCTTGCTTCAAAAAGGTGAGTAGAAGCAGTGAGAGCTGCTCCTTTCCTTGATGAGAGGGAGCACTGCAAAGCCACTCCTCCAAAGGAGAGAGATCTCTTCTTCGCAGAGAATCTAGAACAAGATCTGGCAATGAATCTGTCTGAGCCATCTCGGCAGCTTACTCCTCTCTACTGTTTTGTTCAATGAATGTTTTAACTTCCAATCGTTGCTGTTTTGTCAGCAAAGGATAGAGAGATACTAATACGGGATTAGTTTTTACCTTATCTAGGAGAGCCGCTTGGCATTCTTGTGTTTGCGTAGCATCTAAGTTAGCAAAAAGGGTGCGAAGAGTTTCATAATCAGGATCTTCTTCCCTAATCAAAGCCAAAGCCCGTATCTTGACAATCTCTCCATATGCTCTGTGGAGTCTCTCTACTCGTAATTTTTGTGCCGCCATCTCCACTGCCAATTGAGCCTCTAAACGTGCCGTCTCGGTTTTATGCGCGGCTAGTGCAGCTTCCGTACGAGGGAAGCCCGCTTGCACCTGGAACAGTGCTTTTAGTTCTTCTTCCACCTCTCTGCTTCCTAAATCCTCACTCATTAGGCGAGAACAGAATCTCTCTCCATATCGCCTCCTTTCGATCTTTTGCCGCAACTCAGAAGCAACAGGACACGACGCCAAATACAGGTCTCTTTCACAAGCAAGCTCTTCAGGCAACTCTAACCTTAGCCGTGCCTCGTAAGAGAGATAGGCATAGTAGGCCCGGATTCTTTGGAACTGTGTCTCGCGGGCTTTTTCTGTGGCGGGTACCTCCTGACAAATCGTCATCACTTGAGCGACAACACGTTCTTCTACAGCTGCTCGCAAAGGTCTAAGAGAGACAACTAATGCGGCTTGCTCACGTTGGATATTATCCGCTGCACGTTGGATATCATCCGCTGCTTGTAACTCTTTAATACGAGCATGAGATTCTCTTGTAAGTCTTACAATTTCATCCATTTCAGCAATAGCTTTGACAAAGCTACTTGCTTGCGTAATAGGTGTATCGAGATGATGTCGAGGAACATAAGCTCTAGGCTCTCTCGACGCTGCACTCGGCCATCTTGCATGCGGCTTTCCACTCTTGTCGTCGACGATCGTAGCGGCGAAGGTGAAGTCGGTTCCTTCCAAACCATAGCGCTCTGCGACATCGATGCATTCGCGTGCGGCCATGCTTTGTGGGGCGTGACGGATTCCACCCCGATTGTGGATCGCCTCACTCATCTTGAACATCTTTTTCCGCCTCATCATACCCTCTACTTTAGAGTGACAAGCCATGACGCCAAGCTCGATTACCATCGCTCCACCGAAGACCACGCTGCTTCCGATTTTGCTCTTGATGAAGAATCCAGCGATCATAAGAGCACCAAACAGGAGGTGGCTACCTATATGCACAGTCACAAATGTGCGGTAGATCTTCAGATCTAATGCAACCAGACGGTCGTAATTTCTCTGGCGAAGACGCTTTTCTACACGTACAGCAGGTGAATCTTTATAATGAACTCTCCCTCCGACGACACCTTCCAATGTTGTGCTGGAAAACACTGTTCCTAAGCGAGAGGTGGCGCTCACACGACCATCAAAGGTGACATAACTATTTAGGCTCGCAAACATCCGGTCGTAGGTATCCCGTACTAGCATTGTCGCCTCATCGTACGTCGCTTGCAAATTGGCAGCAGCAAACGCCGCCGAGATCGCCCTGACTCTCTCCTGTAAAATAGGGAGAACTTCGGAGAGGCGGGTTTTTTCTCCCACATTGCTCTCTCTTGGAAAGTAAGGAACGAGTGCCCGGAAGTTAAAAGGATCGGTATGCGCCTCCAATACATGTATATCTAAACAGGTTAGAGGTATCCCTTCGATAAAGGTGCGCAAATAGAAAGCATCTCTCTTTTCGTCTTTTAGTTCCCTTTCCCAGGTTCGAACGAGGGAAGCTTTCTCGTAATCTCTACGTCTGACAACATGTCTTGCTCCGCCATGCAAATAGACAGCAGCTACATCTCTCCCATCCTCTGTGGTAGCTTCGACTATTTCCCCATGAATAATAGCTCCCAATACTGCGGTAGCAAAACTCTCTTTCATCTTAGCTACAAGAGCTTCTCCTAACTCATGATGGCATCGAATTCTAGCAGTATTTCGCTCTTCCAGGGTACGATGTTGTGCTACTCTTGCATTAGTTTGGGCAAAGTAACGCTCTCTCAAAACGGAGAGCGCCTGTCTTTCGTGTAAGGCGAGTTGTTGTTGCAACGCGGCGATCTCACTCGTCCACAAAGTTTGCCCCCATGTCTCAAGATTAACAGCTAGAAGATGGGCTCGTCGAATCCCATCTTCGAGTCTGAACTGCAATGTAAGGCGGGCTCTTTCTTCTAGAAACTGATCTATATCTCCTTGAAAATGCGGCAACATATCATCTTTTAATCGGCGCATCTCATCAAGAAAAGCCGACGCTCGTTCGCGTGCTGTAGCATCGAGAAATGATTTTTGTGGATCATACTGAGCAATCATTTTTTCGAGCCCTTTACAGGCTACCGTTAAGCGCGCAGTGCGAGAGATGATGTAGTCTCGAATAACCCGCAGCGCGTAGGCTTCTTGTGCCATCGTTGCCTCGAGAGTGCGGCACAACTCTTGAAGATCACTAAATGCGGTTATCCCCTCTAATCGTTGACGTGCAGCTTCTACGATAGGATTGTCGTGATGGAGTTCTAGGTACAAGCGCACTAAATTCCCTCTAGCGGCTGCCTCTGCCGCTTGTATTTCCGTTATATGAGAATTTATTGTTTGTTCATCAACTGCATCCATAACTGTGCGCGTATCTTTGATGGAGCGTGACAGTTCGTGCAATCCCATCTCATCTGTAACGGGTGGTAATATGCTCGCAGGAGCAAGGATTGCTACACATCTCAATTGGAATTCTGCCTGACAACGGATGCAGAGCATTTGACCTTTCGTAGTATCATTGACTGCAAACCGGTTGTAGATTTCGAGGTCGGCTCCCAAAGCTCCCACCTCCCCTCCCGCCCGGTACTGCAGCTCCATGAGTCGTTCATTGTAGGCAGCCACACTGTCTCGATTGAGGCGCTTATCCATGTTTTGTCGCACTCCCCCTTTGCGCGTAATTCTCTCATCCGCATCTCTTCCGTGAAGGACAGCTGCGGTCGTCAAGTTGGTGGCTGGGCCAGCAAGATCATATGTATCAATAAGAACAGCCAACCGTTGTGCTTTACTAGCCCCCCCATCTCTATCATGCAACAGATTGGGATGAGGTTCGTCGGAGAGCCCCATAAGCCGCATCATAGTATTACCATCGGTTCTAGTGCGTCGATCTGGATAGCGTAAATCAGCTTCGCTCACGTCCATCGTGGACGAGCCTTGCTCCTCTAGCCCTTGCAAAGTTACGACAGTTCTGTGTCTTTCGATAATCTCCGTTCCAATACTACTCAGCTTATAAGAAATAATGCCTAATACAATAGGGACAGGGATTCCGATACCGAATTTTATCCACTTGGGCATGGATATGTAGGTCGAAGTGATGGCCAAGCCCACAAACCCCGCAAAAAGGGTTAATGTACAAACAAGAGCGGCGATTTTGTAAGCCCGTGCTGAACAACTTCCAGAATGCTCGTAATGTTTGATACGGCTACCGATTCTTGTTGCTAGAAGTGTGTGAGGATCCGATGACTTGCCTGGCACGCAGCCAACCTCAGCTGGCCACTTCGGACGCAAAGCTTCAATAGTAGCTTCAAGATCAAAATCTGAACGTTGAGGTGCGACCACATCAGCCTCTTTAATTAGAGATAAATTATAACAGAGCTACAAGTTTAAGTCGTTTGAAATAAAACTTTTAATTTTGCTTGTGAAGCTTTCTTTTTAATCACTCGACCAATCAAATCATAGCCTGCACAATCGGTAATTTCTACAACGTAACGCTCATGGAATGCATCTACCCGACTCC
>JBJXGG010000126.1:0-7303 GCA_046153495.1 Chlamydiales bacterium | reverse complement strand
AGATTTTTTATTCTATTTGTCCTTTCTCTCTATGTAGTGGGATTTTCTGCAGAGCGCTCAAAGGTATTTCGAGGTTATAGCGGATCAACCTATGTAGAAATGGGAGGCGGAACTATGCCTTTTCACCCCTCTCGTAGCTCAACTTACGTGAGTGTAGGAAAAAAATTTGAACGAGGACGAAACGGGCTCGATTTTTCCATTGCGCACCAAATGACCTCCATATTTGACAACTATCTCTCCGTGCGAGGTCTCTACACACGTCGTATTGCAAAAAATTTCTATATTGGTTTTGGTCCTGGTTTGGGAAACTACATGGATCCGATTCCAAAAACAGGGGGAACATGGGGCAATATCCAGGCAAGTACTTTAGAGGGAGTAGCTGGCTATCACTTTGCGCCGCAATCGCGCATAAAGCCCGCCCTCCAACTCCATCTTACACAACCAGCGCATGTCTTTCACAACAGCATAGGACACAAGGTGCGGCATACACCCTCTTTTGCTCTCTCCTTTAACCTTAGGTTCTAGGTAACTATTCAGGTAGGCATTGTGGCTTAAAATCAGATTCTTAGGGCATCTGTTTTTTCAAAAATGCTCGCTAATAGCGCCTTTTCGGCTATGAGCGCGCATTTTTGGAAAAAATCTGCACCTAAGAATCAAGATGTTAAGCTCACACTACCTACCTGAATAGTTACGGTTCTAGTGACTGCATAAAAATTAAGAGTCAATAAAAAAGGCGACAGGATGAACCCGTCGCCGCTTCCGAAAGATCTGTTATTGCTTCACTCTCCCACAATTAGCTAATTACAAGTATAGACGTAGCTGCCATTGGTATAATACCAATAACACGAGCCACTGTGATACTCTCGGTGTGGTGTGTAATAGCGATAGTTATATGGGTAATACCAGTTGTAAGGGCGTTGCTGTCCGTATTGAACAGCTGCAATTTCTACTGGTGTTTTCATTTCAGCGATCACAGGTGTCGCTACAAATAGAGCAAATAGTAGTACTGAAGCGACTAATTTAAATAGACGTCTCATTGTTACCACCTATAGTAATACCCATGAGGCCTACGGTATGGATAGTATTCATATTGGTAATAGTATGGTCTATATGGATAGTAGTAATAACTGTTATAGTAGTAAGGTCTATAATAGTAATAAGGTTGGCCGTAGTAGACTCTGAACCGAACCCTAGGACCAGCCGTATTGATTTGCGATTGTGTGGTCTGAAAATCTTCCTTAGGTCGAAGCATCGGAGTAGGCTCCGGCTCCACCTGCTCAGGTTGAGAATATCCAACTCCCCCTAAAGGTACCGTAAGTTGGGTTAGTATAGCTAAACCGTGCAAGAGAGCGGATTTGAATCGTCTCGTCATCTCTCCCTTGATTATTGGTTTATAGATGAATAATATTTTCTAAACCCCTAATAACCTCCTGGTTAAGTTCCCATTCATCTATCATTCTAACAATTTTTTGATTTAAAATCGAGCGATTGCTCTCCATTAATTTTCTGCAAACGCTTGACAAATTAACGCTCGCTATCAATTCTCGCAACTTATGGATAGCGGCAGTGATTGGGAAATGGCTCTTTTTTTTCGGCCTTGGGATCGTCGTATTGGGAGGGATAATTTGGGCTGGGGCAAGGCTCGGAATCCCGCTCTTTAGGCTTCCGGGAGAGATCCTAATAAAGGGGGAAAAATTCGTCCTCTATTTTCCTATTTACCTCCTGGATATTAAGTTTTATTTTAACAGTTATTATAAACTGGGTATTTAGAAAATGAAATTACCTGCTAAAATGGCTCTTTTTTTTGCTCTTACATGGGGTCTTTCTCTTCTGTATTCTTTATTTGGGATGCAGCGCCTACCGTTTTTTATTTATGGCCTTGGGATGATGTGGATACCTGGCTTGTGTGCGCTTGCCTTTTCAGCACAAGAGAAGATTCGATTGTCTATTTTTGCCCCTCTCTCTTGGAACTACCTCTCACCTGCACTCAAGGCGCTTGGACTTATTTTTGTTGTCTTTTTAGCCTCGCTCCCCCTGGGACATTTTATCGGTTTTGAGGGCTTGCGCCAACAACTTCCTGCTATTTTTCGAGGCTTACAACCAATCTATTTTGCTCCTGTGGCTCTCCTCTATCTTTTCACTATTTGTATTGGGGTAGGGATTTCTATCAATATGTTGTCTGCGCTTGGAGAAGAGCTCATGTGGCGCGGCTATCTCTGGGAGAAGCTGAAACACCTAGGGTTAGGGCGAGCCTCTTTGGTGATTGGAGTACTTTGGGGACTTTGGTATGCGCCTGTTATCTTTTTATTCGGCTTGCACTACCCAACTCTATCTGGGTTCGGCTGGGTCATCATTCTAGTTTTTTGTATCTCTTTAACGCCTATTTTAACTCTTTTCCGCGCTCGCGGGAAGTCTATTGTCTATCCCGCTATTTTTCATGGCACAATGAATGCATTGAGTCCCTCTTTTTGCTACTTCTTTAGAAATCCCAATAGCTTTTTGATAGGAATTACAGGAGTAGTAGGAATTTTTATCTATGCAGCATTCTCCGTGCTTGCTATTGTCGGGTGGCAAAAGAGGATTAGGCAAGGTGAGAATAGGAATACTGAGTGCCATGGAGGAGGAGAATCATCTTCTCGTCAATCGTCTTGAAAAATGTGTGAAGGCTACCGAACAGGGATTGCGCACCTATTTCTTGGGTAAGCTTTGGGGGCAAAACACCGTGCTTGCCTGCTCTCGCTGGGGCAAAGTTGCTGCGGCGGCAACGACCACACACCTGATTGTTGAGCATAAAATTGATTGTCTCTTTTTTACAGGAGTGGCGGGAAGTATTGACCCATTTCTTTCTATCGGCGATATCGTTCTTGCACACAACTTAGTGCATTACGATATGGATGCAAGCCCTTTCTTCCCTCCCATGGAGGTTCCTCTGCTTGGCGAATCTGCTTTCTACCCCGATCCTGCTCTCTACAAAATCACGAAAAAAGCGATTAAAGAGTTTTTAACACCTCTCAATTTCGGGCAACGCATCTCTCCCAAGGTATGCCGTGAGTTCCAAATCACTTCTCCTAAACTAGCAGAAGGGACCGTAGCGAGCGGAGACCAATTCATCGCAAAGCAGAGTAAGGCAGAAAATCTGAAACAACGGCTGCCTGATGCGAAGTGCGTGGAGATGGAGGGAGCAGCTGTGGCCCAAGTTTGCTATGAATACGGCATTCCCTTCGTCATTATCCGCACTATCTCGGACTGCGCCGGTGACGGAGCCCATATCGATTTCCAAAGATTTGTGAATAAGGTCGCCTCCCTCTATTCCACGGGCATTATGGAAATCGTCTATGAGAACCTGCACTCTGCAAGAGGTTTTTCCACACAACTCGGGGATGCAGTTATAGTCGATTAAATTGAGATTGATACTCTCTGGTTGCGCGAAAACTCCCGGGGTTTAATGATCCCAAATCGATCCATATTTCTAATATTGACCGCTTTGGTATCATTAAACCGCAGGGCTTTGGCACAACTAGAGAGTATCAATCTCAATTTAATCGACTATATTCTACAACAATAAGATGGAATAGAGGTGTGCACAAAAAAAGCAAAAGAAAGGATCGCATCAGAATTTCAAACTAAAACTTAATCCGAAGGAAGGGATATATTGATAGCGTGTGAGCGAACGCATCTCAGGAAAATCTTGGAAGATATAGGTAGGTTGTGTGAGCGAGAACTGGATGCTAGGCTTCACTTTCCCTTCTCTTTGGAATTGATATCCCATTATTCCCTCAGCAGTAGCCGCAAATTGTGACACGCTTACATTGGGATAGAGAAGACTTCCTACCCCAGGGCCAATACCCCAGTAAAAATCGGGGCCTAATGGATAGCTCAAAAAAAGACCCTTCGTTGAGAAATAGTTGAGTAGGAAGATCGATTGATAAGTGAGTCCTATATCCCATCCCTTATTGTGATTGACAGAGCGCAATCCAACGCTCATATAAGTGGATGGGAGAGCCGGAAGAAGTGGCATCGTACCAAACCCTGCATTGAAGTAGAAGTTTTTTTCGGCATAAAGAGTAACTGTGAGTAACAGCAATAATCCAATAATCTTAGCTTTCATAATCAGAAGTCTAAGAGAATAAGCTGTTTAATGTCAAACGCCCGTTTCAGGCTCATAGACAGGGCGTACTTCAAAACCGGCTTCACGAATCGCTAAGAGTACTTTCAAAATCGGCTCCCATTGGGCTTCCCGATCAATCTTTAAAAGAATCTGTGTGCGTAGCCGATCTTCAGGAAGTAGACCTTTCGCATATTGACTGGTAAGCTCGTTCGCAATTTCTTCAGGAGTGCTCATAGCATGATCGCGGATCTCGGTAACCCATTTATAGCTTCCATCTCTCAACACGCTGATATTGATGATTTTAAATTCCTGTTTCAACGCAGGAGAGGTTGTCTCACCGTGTAATTGAACGAGTTCAATCTCTGTGTCTCGCATCACGATCCGAGAAACGGCCAAAGAGGCAAAGAGTGCCATCATCAAGAA
Organism: Chlamydiales bacterium; assembly: GCA_046153495.1. Lineage (GTDB taxonomy): Bacteria > Chlamydiota > Chlamydiia > Chlamydiales > JAAKFR01 > JBJXGG01. The sequence continues at coordinate 2,772 of JBJXGG010000126.1, read as the reverse complement.
GAGGAAGTCAATCATGGGAGCAAGAGTGAGTCCTCCTTGCTCTTTCAGTTCATCGTAAGGGACGTAGCTCATGTTGTCTCAATTAAGTTTCCAAGTGATAACGTCTCATTTTCAATGGTATTGAGAAGACGGATGATTTTAAATTTTAGTGTTGCATAAAAGATTGTGGCAAAAATGGCTACAATCAGTCCAGCTACTGTTGTTCCAACTGCAATGCCCAACCCATCGAAGATAGAGGCAAGCGTATCGGCAGAGCGATTTACATCATAAAAAGCATAGAAAAGGCCGAGCACAGTTCCGAGGAGGCCTAGCATGGGGGCAATGATTGCCACATCATTAAGCAGAGAGATCCGCTGCCAAAGAGAAACACCGCACCGTTTTCCTTCATTTTGCATCGCGTCCACCATCACTTGATGGCCATGACTTCTTGAGGCGAGTGCACACCCTAAAATACTCGCTGTATAATGGTTTTCGGCTTGGCATTGTGCATAAGCTTTCTCATACTCCTGTCTTTTCAGTTGATCCCGCATCTGGATCAAAAATGAGACAGGCATCATTGATGTGATGCGGAGAGTGAGAAGGCTATAAAGCCAAATAACGAAGGAAAAGAACGAGAGAGCAATCATTACTGTGTAGATAATAGGAGAGTTGCGAAAAACTTCCAAAAGATCGAGTTTAGTAGTCTCCTCTGCCAAAAGAGGAGAGGCTAATCCGAGAAAACCGAATATGAATAATTTCTTTGATAGCATTGCGACCTCAACTTTAAAATCGAAGCTTAAACGAAGCTTGTTTGGAAAGGCAAGTGCAATTTGCTCTCAATCATGGATAATTGTATAGTGTCTCTCCAAATGAAGCCAAAAGATCTAAAATCCCCTTATTGCTTTGAGGATCGTCGTCCCTGTTTGCAAGATGGAGTATTCTACGTTCCGGAATATTACCATCAACATGAAGCCTTTTCTCTCCCTCATTGGGAGAAGATTTTTGATAATGCTAACCCTGTTGGAATCGAATTTTGTGCCGGTAATGGAGATTGGATTGTCGAAAAAGCGACAACACACCCTGAGAGTAATTGGGTTGCTGTTGAAATCAGATTTGATCGGGTGCGTAAAATTTGGTCGAAGCGCGAGAATAGGGGTTTGAAAAATCTTCTTATTGTTTGTGGAGAGGCACGCACTTTTGTCACGCATTATGTCGATGAGGTGCAGGAGGTCTTTGTGAATTTCCCGGATCCATGGCCGAAAAAGCGACATGAGAAGCATCGATTGATGCAAAAAGATTTTCTAGCGGAGTTAGAACGCATTGTGCGCGGAAGTGTTATATTTGTGACCGATGACAAAATCTATTGGGAGTCAACTCTCTCTCTTTTTGGGAAATCATCCCTTTTTTCGGACCCGCAATTTTTGAAAGAAGTAGAGGGATACCGGAATTCCTATTTTGAGACGCTTTGGCGGGAGAAGGGGAGAAATATCTATTACACCAAATTTATAAAGGAAGCAGATGAACGTATTGTGGGAGCCGAGATGGCTCTTAGTTGAGCCTCTATTTACAGGTTGGCAGCAACATTACAAGGTTGCAGGAAAAATTTGGCAAGGAGAACCAAAACGGATTGTGGTGGATCTCGACAAGCTCTCTTGTGAACCTGTTGAGGAGCCTGTTTTTTGGCAACTGCGCTGGACAATCCCTGCCTCTGAGGAAGGCTACAGCGTGTTAGAGAAAAAAATCCTTGCCTTTGTGGAGAGAGTTTTAGTGCCCAACCAAGCAATGAGTCTAGGCGTGATCCTCGATACAACCCCTCTCGATTTCTGTCAAAAGATAGAGGGGTTGCAGCAGCCTCTTTTTTCTTGTCGCACACTTTTACTCGATTTATGGCGTACCCTTCTAGCCTTATTCCCTGAAGAGATTCTCCCCTTGATAGAAGTAGAGGGGGAGATGAAGCCCTCTCTTTTTTTTGAACTGCTTGCTTATGAGCTTTTCCACCCTTTTCATCTGCTGATCAAGAGCTCTGTGATGGAGAGATATCCTTATAGCTTACCCCGCTTTAATCTACCGCAAGAGAGGCGTGTTAGACATGCCCTTCTCCTTCCGCCGCAGGGAAGTCCCAGTTGGGAGCGGCTGCAAGAGGGTTTGGATTATTTAGAAGCGTATCCCTTCCGCTGTATCGCAGAAGAGCAGTTGATCTATGAGTGGGATGGCATCGAAGAGCTCGTGGTAATACAAGAGGCTCTTTCAGTGCAAGGGCAACGAAAAGTCAATGGATACATCGCTGCGGGCGGTCAAGTCATAGCATTATAACCTGAAAAACATTGACGAGCTCTAGCCCTATATGGTAAAATTCTTCCCAATTTGGGCAGGAGAAATTGTGAGACTTCTAACATTTATGTTGGCGTGTTTGACATGTGTTGGGCTACATGCTGAATTATTTTTTACTCCAGAAATGATCTCAACACATCTACAATCTTATACAGAAAAGGAAATTCGACTCCTTGCAAAGGATCTTGACGTTGTTCGAAGTATTTGTTTAGCTGATTCAGCAAATACAGAAACCCCCTTTTATTTAGCCACCGCAGGTGCTCCTGGATCTAGAAAAACAACGATTCTTGAAAAATTTATCGCTGCTCATCCAGCCTACCAAGGCGGGGTGTATTTAGATCCCGATCCAAGAACATTGAGATTTATGGCTCATACATATTATGCTCAATCGCTTACACCTTTTGTTATTTCTCAAACAGGCGATTATAATCAGGTTATAAAAAATGCTTATGATAAATGGCG
>JBJXGG010000036.1:0-2849 GCA_046153495.1 Chlamydiales bacterium | reverse complement strand
AGTTTTGGGTTGTTCTTCCTCGTAATCAGAGGAGTTTTCTGAGATGATCTTGCAATTTTTTGCGAAGATCATAGCCGAAGGCGCTATCATCGAGCAAAAAATTGCAAGAGCAGCCAGAAAACTCCCTGAGGATGAGGGAGAACAACCCAAAACTCAGGTTATATCTTGTAAAAAAGAGAAAAACGTAGTACTGTTCTTTATAGAGTCTTAACAAGATGAGTTTTGAACTTTATTCGCTCGGATAGAAGATTTTACAGGCTTCTTGCGAGTTTTGCTGCGTGAGTCCTTTTGAATCTCTCTAAATTCGGGCAAAAAAATTTAACTCTCACGTTACATATAAGGAGTAAAATATCATGTTTGCTATATCTACGTTTGTTGCCCCAAAACACAGTGCAGTGCAAGGCGTTCTCGGAACAGTAGAGCTGATTGGAGTTGTTACATTGATTGCCCTTGGGGTCCTATTGCTGAAAGGAAACAACTTTACTATGAATGGAAAGGCACTGGCCATGAGTCCTGCTGCAATTAAGGGGATGATTGCAGGAGGAGTGATCTTAGGCGGTATCGATTTAATCGCCCTTGTCAAAAGATGTACTCAGTGTTAATTAATTTATAGTGAGGCGAATGGTGATTCCTCTCTCGCCATCTCTATCTGAATGGGAGTGTAGTTACGGAATTGGACCAGCTCTTTAATAAAAGCGAGGTTCACACTACCTACACTCCCATGTCTATTTTTTGCTACGATCAATTCCGCCATACCTGGTTTATCATTGGGGTCGTAATATTCACGGCGTAATAGAAACATTACAATATCACTATCTTGTTCGATGCTATTGTGTACTATCATTTTGTTGGAGACGAAGTTATGCACACCTGGCACAGTCGCATCATAGACATCGCGCACACCAATTTCGCGGATCTCCTCGATCTCTTCCCAGCTCGCCTTTCCATTGACATAGCCGCCGATTTTCTGTCCCAAAGAGAGCTCATCTAACCGCCCCCACCTGTTTGTGCCAATCAGAAAAGGATGGTTTCCGCTAGCCTGGATGGAGCGACCATCGCGTGTCTTGAGACGATAAACCACTTTTTTGCCAGAGTAAAAGGCTTTGACCAAATCGTGTTGCTCGATTACTCCCTTTGCATTCACAGCATCGACCATAATATGTTGCTGAGAAGAGCGTGCTGCAAGAGCCTCAATTGTATGCGCCTTGCCTCTGTTATCAATAATTTCACTCTCGGCAGTAAGGCACCCAGACTCCCTGAGGTCACTGAGCATAGGACGATGCCCCGCGCGGTCTTCCACTTTCCGTGAAAGTTGAGAAGGACAGAGGATAGGAATATTGAGTTCCCGTGCCAATGTCTTTAACATCCTCGAAATCTCTGAGATTTCTGTCTGACGGCTCTCTTGAGAGCGATTAGTTCCCGAGCCAGAGATCAACTGTAAATAATCAATAATGAGAAGTTTGATATCATAACTCTCTTTCATCCGGCGTGCCCGTGCTCGTAAATCAGTAATCTTTAGACCGGGTTGATCATCGATCACCATCGTATGATGTTGCATATCAGAAACGGCCGTTACAATGCGTTGGAATTCAACACCTGAAAGAGAACCTGTGCGAATTTTATCGGATTCCACCTCAGCCTGTGAACACACCAACCGATGCATCAACTGTTCCGCACTCATCTCCAAAGAGAAAATGCCCACCGGCATGTTATTTTTAAAACAGACCTGCTCGGCGATATTCAACGCCAGCGCCGTTTTTCCCATAGCAGGACGACCCGCGATAATCATCAAGTTGCTGTTGTTAAGCCCATTGATCATTGTATCGAGATCAAGATAGTGTGTGGGGATTCCAGTAATCTTAGGCTCTTGAGGCCCCAAATGACGGAACTTCTCTTGCCTCTCTTGTAGCTCTCTAAGAAAAGGAGTCTGTGACATAGTCCGCTCCCCGTGGAGCAAATCGCGCAAAACAACACCAGCGTTGGGGTTAGAGGTTTGGCTTATGGTAAAAAAGAGAGCTTGTGCTTCATCCAAAGCTCCATGCACATCAGGCGGCTCTTCATGCGCCTTTTTCTCCACAATCTGTGCCGCCTGTATCATCTGGCGCAAAATAGCCTTATCTCGCACAATTTCTGCATACTCTTCCACATAAGCAGAAGTACCTGCATACTGTGCAAGTGTAGTAACATAAGGCGCGCCACCCACACTCTCGAGTTTATCTTGTCGCTTCAGCTCTTCACAAACGAGATGAACATCAGCAGGTTTATCTTGCCGATAAGCATCCTTTAAAATGCGGAAGATCAATCGATGCTCCACGAAATAAAAATCCGTGTCTTCCAAAACATCGGCAACATTATTTAAATGATTGATGCTTGATAACATGCATCCCAAAACCATCATTTCAGACTCTTTAGAGTGGGGAGCTACTTTATAGGAGGATTTCATATTCATAGTGATCCACTATACGTCACAATTCGCAAAAAAGTCTAGGGCATGTTAAAATATGACAATGAGAATAGATCCGAACAAAAGGTCCCAGTTCCCTCAAGCAAATGAAGTGATAGTACTACAGAATCAGGCGCAAGAGCACACAGTAGTTCAAGCGCAACGAGAAGTCCTTTCAGCTGCCCTAGAGCTAGCCAAAGCGGCAGATCAAGGACAAAGCCTAGAGAGCAAAGAATCGGTTGAACGGGTCTATATTGATTTTGAGTTGGTAAATAAGATAGGTCTTTCTCTTCACACCGACCTTCACAAAGCCAAAAGTAAGCTCTTGATCCAACAGATACTCGCCAAAGCCGAAAAAGAGTTATCCTCAAGACTTCTTGACACCGGAGGGGCATCTCGTCTTAAA
>JBJXGG010000035.1:0-2738 GCA_046153495.1 Chlamydiales bacterium | reverse complement strand
TAAATCAAACTACAATACTTCAGGTTTCATCTTTTGCACAAGAGACTTTCTCTCATCGAGAAGACGCATCGAAATTCTTTGCAATGTCCCGATCTGAGAGGTGAGCTCACTCAACGCTTTGCCATATCCCTCTTTCTCCCCTTGAACACGCCCTTTCTCTAGGAAATTTTTGCATTCTTCGTGGAAAAGAAGATCGATATCATCGGTACTTTCTTCCAAATTCAGTAACTCTCCTGTCGGAGCAAGAAGCTTTTCTTCCGTTATTTTTGCGCCGCGAATGATCATAATTCTTCCGTCTCTAATTCTGAAAGATGATACAATACCGCTTTTTGAAAGGTGGGAGAAAACGCTTGAATCATCTGTTGGGCTCTGCCGGGCTCTAAATAGGAGAGTGTCCAGGCAACTACTTCAGGTTCCTCTCCCTCCATACTGCGTGCTAAGCGCTCCATATCGATTGATTCCACCATCTTTAGCAAATCTTCCTCTGAATCTTTCTTTTTCTGGAACTTTTTATGCACCAAAGGCCAAATAAAAAAGAGAGCTCCCACCACCATGAGCAAAAATACGAGAAGGCTGATATAGCCAAATTGTGATTCAGAAGTAGTTTTGAGGTGTGTTTTTTTCTCAAAAGGCAGAAAATAGAGAGAGAAAGTTGCCTCTTTATGGAAGCGACGGACGAATTGCTTTACTGCTCCTGGCAAATCTTCTCCCATCTCTGCTTGCAAATGTTTATCGATATAAAGGGAAATGTTCAATTCTGCTATCCCCTCTTTTCCCCTCTTTACTTCCACTTGTGAGTAGAAATGCTCTTTGCCCACAAGCATTTCTAAAAACTGATCGATCTCTGCCCTGATCTGTTCTTCGAGGATCACTTCTTGCGCGCTTGCTCCCTCGACTTCCGAATCAATCGATTGATACAATCGTCCTGTGGTATCAGAAATCGCGATCATGTTGGGATTAAGCCCTCGTACAGCTCCCGCCAAGTGGTAGGCGATCGCGCGGAGCTGAGAGGAACTCAGCATCACTTTTGGCATGAGAGTCAAAATCACGGAGGCTTTCGTTTGATATTGTTGATTACCAAATTTGCGTACTGGAGCAAGATCGAGAATCACGCTTGCGCTTTTGATATTATCAAATTCGGTAAGATCTTTTTCTAGCTGCCCTTTTAAAGCGCGCATTTCCAATACCTGTAACTCTTTCTCGCCTTTGATCCAGGTGTTTGTATCAAATAATTCAAACCCTTTTCCTTGCTCTGTGCGCGGAATGCCGAGAGCTGCGAGTTCTTCTCGTATAGAGGTTACTTGTGATTGCGCGACGAAAATCCCCCTCCCTCCCTTCTCTTTGTAGGGAATCTGGGCTTTTTCTAAATAGAGGCGGACTTGCTTCAACTCTTCCCCTGTGAGATGTGTGGAAAAAAGGGCCCCTTTACCTGAGAGAGAAGATTTGAAAAGAAAATAGCCCAAAGCACCGCCACATGAGAGAATGACTGCTATCATGAGGAGTTTTTGCGAGGGCTTAATCCCTCGCCAGATCGTGAAGAATTGACTTATTATCTCTTTCATACCACTATATTCCTCTGTAGCAGATCGATTTATATGAATTCTATAAAAAGTTCTTTTCTTTGCCCTTATAACGAGATCTTGCCGCGAAAAAAAGCGCATGATCTCTTTCTATTTCAAGAATGTGATGCTTTGGCGCGTGCGGGATTTGACGTCTCTCTCTTATGCGGAAAAGGATCGCTTCCGGATGACGCTCTCTTTTCATACTACCTTGGAAAAAACTCCTCTTCATTCACCATCGATCGTTTACCCATTATTCGAAAGAATAATTTTTTGAATCTAAGTTGGAATCGACCCTTCTTTTTTTTTACACAACGAAAAATCGTGGAAAAGAGACCCGATTTTGTGTTACTCAGCGTGCTGAAGCAGGCGGATTACCATGTGCGTCATAAAGTGCCAGGGGTAAAGTACATCTATGAAGCTCATGAGGTCTCCACATATCCCAACGAGCCTCTCTCGAGTCGGTGTATCCAAGAAAAAAAGATGCTCTCCCGTTGTGATCTGGTTGTCGTTACAACTGATGAATTAAAAAATATTTTATACAATACACCTTACAATCTTAGTGTCCCGGTTGCTGTGATCCCTCTTGCGGTGGAGAAAACTCCGATGAAGCCCTTGCCCTTCTCTCTCCCCTTTGTTCTGACTTATGTAGGGCAGCTTTACAAGGGGCAAGGGGTAGAGCAGTTGCTGGAAACAGCTCGGAAATTTCCACAGATTCAACTGCAGATTATTGGAGGAACGAAAGAGGAGATAAAGCGTCTCCATCCTTTACATCGACGAGCCCATTTTTTTGGCTATTGTCCACCGACTGAAGTGACGGAGATTGCGCAAACGAGCCACGCCTTTGTGGCCCCTTTTGCTCTGACGGGCCGCATGCCTTATGTGGCGCACACAAAACTGTATGAATATTCGGCATGGCAACGCCCTTTTTTAGCTCCTGACATCCCTCTTGTCCGCTCCCATTTTCCCCATGCTCTTCTATTCACAAATCTGGAGGAGTCTTTACGGCAGATCATGCAGCCAGAGGTTTATGCGCGACTAGCAAAAGGCCCATTTTTCTCTTACACGTGGAAGGAGCGGGCGAATAAATATAGGTCCTTGTTAATAACCTGAGTTTTGGGTTGTTCTTCCTTATCCTCAGAAAACTCCTCTGATTACGAGGAAGAAAAACCCAAAACT
>JBJXGG010000101.1:0-6139 GCA_046153495.1 Chlamydiales bacterium | reverse complement strand
CATTCCGACCAGCGTCAACCGGGCACAATTGGTGTGTGAAGCCGAACAATTTATTGGTGCTCCCTACTTGTGGGGAGGAAGAGCCGCTACGTTGAAAGGGTTGATAGCAAGCGTTGACTGTTCGAGTCTGATAAACTTGCTCTATCGAGCACAAGGAGTAGAAATTCCAAGAGATGCTCATGATCAATATCTTAAGATGAATCCCACGCAATTTCCCCTCCCGGGAGACCCCTTATATATGACAAAGAAAGAGCGTATGAGTCATGTAATTCTCTATCTAGGCAACAATCGTTTTCTAGAATCACCAGAAACAGGGAAAAAAGTGCGTATTTTAACGTGGGGAAAGGATCTTTGGGAAAAGGAGGGAAGACTCCATTTCAAAGACCGTGAAGGCATCTACCTACATCAATACCGAACTATACCCATTCCACCTCAAGATTTTAGATGCATTGAAGAGTCGCATCACCTATAATTTTCATGTTATCGGTTCTTCTTTTGCCAATTCTTCAATTTGATTGGGTATACATAGAAATGCTGTGCAATAATCCAGATGGAGAGGCTACCCACCCCTATGATCGAGCGATAGGGAAATACTTATGAGCCGAAAACAGGACAGAATTAGAAAATTCTTTTCATACTACAGGCCCTATCTTGGACTGTTCAGCGCGGATATGGCTTGCGCTATGATTGCCTCTGCAGCGATGCTTGCTATTCCGTTATGCGTCAGATACATCACGGCTAATTTACTTCAGGTTGGCTCAACGGACGCTCTCCATCAAATCTACATGATGGGCGGCATTATGCTTGGCCTGATTGCTATTTACGCAGCCTGCCATGCATTTATCGACTATCAAGGGCATGTGATGGGCACTTTGATGGAAAGGGATATGCGAAGCGAACTGTTTGATCACTATCAAAAGCTCTCTTTCAAATTCTATGATGAGCATAAAACCGGCCAGCTCATGACGCGCATCTCCCATGACACATTCGACCTTGCCGAACTCTACCACCACGGGCCGGAAGACGCAGTCATTTCTTTTTTGAATTTCATCGGAGCATTTGTCATCTTGATGAGCATCAATGCCAAGCTTGCTCTGATCGCCTTTCTCTTTGTTCCTGTTATGGGAATCTATGGATTTTATACGGCCAAGAAAATGTACGCTGCATTAAAGAAAAGCAGCGACAAAATCGGAGATATCAATGCGCAAGTAGAGGACACTCTTGCAGGAATTAGAGTAGTCAAATCCTTTACTAATGAAGCAATCGAAAAGAAAAAATTCGCCTCTGAAAATAATCGTTTCCTCGAGAGCAGGCGAAAAGGCTATAAGGCCGAGGCTTATTTCTATGATGGGTTGATCTCTTTTACTCAGCTCATGACCGTCGCAATTGTCATGTTTGGAGCAGCAAGCATCGTTAAAGGTTCTTTAGATCTGGCTGATTTGCTCACTTTTCTTCTGTACATCGTTATTCTAATAGAGCCGATTCAACGTCTTGGCAATTTTATTCGGTTATATCAGCAGGGCGTTACCGGATTTAACCGATTTATGGATGTTTTGGAAGTTGCACCGGACATTCAAGATGCGCCGAACGCTGAAGAGCTGGATCAAGTTCGAGGAGAGATAGAATTCAAAGCGGTCAGCTTTAAATATAGAGAGGGCTATGACCATGTTTTAAAAAATATCTCTCTGAAAATAAATGTTGGAGAATACATAGCCCTGGTTGGATTTTCAGGAGTTGGAAAGACGACTCTTTGCTCTTTGATTCCAAGATTTTATGAGGCCAGCGAAGGGAAAATATTGATCGACGGCCTAGACATTAAAAGTCTTAAACTCGCATCGCTGAGGAAAAATATTGGACTTGTCCAGCAAGATATCTATCTTTTTGCCGGAACGTTTTTGGAAAACATCCGCTACGGAAAACCTGATGCAACAGAAGAAGAAATCATTGCTGCAGCTAAACAAGCCAATGCGCATGATTTTATTATGATGCTCCCAAATGGGTATTCTACAGACATTGGCCAACGCGGAGTGAAACTTTCCGGAGGACAAAAGCAAAGGATTAGCATCGCTCGTGTCTTCCTAAAAAATCCGCCTATCATCATTTTCGACGAAGCCACTAGCAGTCTTGATAACGAAAGCGAAAGAGCTGTGCAGAATTCCATTGAACGATTGATGAAGAATCGCACAACGCTTGTCATAGCGCACCGCTTGTCAACTATCAGAAACGCTCAGAGAATTCTTGTGCTGTCAGATAAAGGGATTGAAGAACAAGGAACGCATGAAGAGCTTATCGCTTTAGATAAGACTTACGCCAGCCTGTATAATATGCAGCTAAGAATCGAAGATACTGGAGAAAGCACATAGAATAAATATGGAGCCTCTTACGATCAATCAATCTTGGGAACTTTCGCGTTGCCGAAAACCAAATCTTGAGGTGGAATGGGTATATCGTCTAGAACGCCGCGCAAACGAGTGCGCAGCTTAAGAAGTGCCTTTGTGTGGATCTGAGAGACGCGTGATTCGCTCACTCCGAGAATCTTACCGATCTCTTTCAGCATCAACTCATCGTAATAGTAGAGACTCAACACTTCCCGCTCTTGATCTGGAAGTGCCTCTATCGCCTTTCGCAGAAGAGCGCAAAACTCGTTTCTATCCGCGATGTCATAGCTCGTTTTTGCCTTTTGATCGGCGATTTTCTCTGCTAAAGAGATACCCTCTTCATCTTGGTTAGAGCTCTCTGCATTCAGAGGCAACAAAACGGCGGGGCGAATTCGCTGAAGAATATTTTCGTATTCCTCTTCCGAAAGGCCTAGTGCCTCAGAAACCTCTTCGTCAGTTGGGTCTCTCCCTAAACTTTGCTGCAAATCAGAGGTAGCTGAATTGAGTTGATTGATCTTCTGATAAATACTGCGCGGAATCCAATCTAACTCCCGTAATTCATCAATAATGGCCCCCTTGATCAAGAGAATCGCGTAGCTTTCAAACTTCGCCTTCCTTTCCACATCATATCGTTCGACTGCGCGAATCAAACCGGTAACCCCCGAGGAATAGAGGTCTTCTAACTTAATGTGAGAGGGAAAAGTGAAGCCGAGACGTCCAACCACGTACTTCACAAGAAAAAGATAGTGCACGATCAACTCATCTCGATATTCAGTCTTTGAAGTCGCACTATACTGCTCCCAAAGATCCATTACAGATTCTTTGCTTTTCAAGCTTTCTCCAATTAATTACTATATTATTATTCTAATAAATAACCTATTTAATTATGTAACTAATTTAACGATAAATATCGTAATATCTGAAATTCTTTGGCATTTAGGTTGGCCAGCATTTTTTTTACAATATTCTTAGGTTCAGCTATTTCTATCTTTCCTGGCAAAGGGTACCCATAAGTGATATAGCGAATAGGTAATTCAGTCTTTGCACAGACGTTGATTAGAGAGCCCAAGGTGAGGGTCTCGTCGAGTTTTGTGAAGATCAAATGCGTTGGCTGTAGAGGAGAAAATTGGTGAATAGCACCATATAAGTCGACATCTTTTGTGGCCGCGCTCAAGGTAAGATGGACTTCTACAGAGGGGAAAGAGGTTAATAGTTCTCCTAGTGCATCGACTCTTCCCTCCTCATAAAAATTGCATCCTCCTGTATCCAATAAGATTAGATCATACCCTTCTGTTTTCTCAATTCCTTCATGCAAAGAGACATTGTTCCCGATAATCCCTTTTTCGAACTGGAGCGAGGTACCGGCCTTTTCCTTATCGAGAGCAAGAATGCCGACTTTTTTATCCCTATAGAGCCCTGCTAACTTTAAGATTGTGGTGCTTTTTCCCACTCCTGTAGGGCCTACCAGAGCAATACAGCGCTTTTGTCTAAAATCGAGGTCAGGGGAGGTGCGGATATAGCGGGTAATAATCGCAGGAAGAGTGCCTATTTCCGCCCTCTCTCTCACAAATTCAATGCCAATCTTTGCTGCCAAAGAGCGTTGCACTCCTTTTGCGATCAAAAAATCCGTGACACGCGGTAACAGCTCCTTTTTCTCCTCTAAAAGCCGTTTGATTTCGGCAACATTTTTTCTTCTATCTGTCACAATAGCACCTCATTCGACACTCTCCCCACTTGTCGTATTTCCACTTTCGACTCTATCTCGTTGTAAGCAAATACCATCAACTGGGGTAATCTCTTTTCTATGATCCTTTTCAGAGGTGTGCGCGCTTCGTTAGCAGTAAAGACGACTGGCTGTACCCCTTTTGCTACTGCCTCTTCATGCAATTCAATCAGACGTCTTGCGATTTTATCGATCGTAGAAGGGCGCAAAAAGCTCTCTTCTTTTTTGGTTGCAACATCGAGCATACGTTCTACCTTAGGATCCAAAGTAATCACATAAGCTTGGTGACTTTTTCCGAAAAATTTCTCCGTAATAGAGCGGGATAATCCCTCCCGTACTCTCTTCGTTAAGTAATCAATCTCCGTGTTCTCGTGCACATGATCGGCTAAAAGTTCTAAGATCGTTACAAAATCTGTGATAGGAATCCGTTCACGCAAAAGGTTTTGCAATACCTTGAGTATTTGTCCTATAGAGAGTTTTTTGCCTACTAACTCCTCAACAACCGCATTATCCACTCTCCTAACCTCTTCTATCATCCTAGTCAAATCCTGACGGTTGATCAACTCAAAAGCATGGATCTCTAGCTCCTCCTCAATCTTTTCTAACATCGTGCACAAGCTATTTTCCCTCCCTTGATAAATAGGTACTTGACGTAACCGTATCTGGTAACTACCGCAGGAAAGATCTAGGCTATCTTCTATTTTGATTGCTCCCACCTCAATTCCAAGATTCTCTTTAATCTTTTTTCGCAAATTCGGGAGCTCGAGATAAAGCCCCTCCGCTAAGGGAACCAAATTGGCCCCCAAACGCACTTCTAAAGAAGAGAAGGAGAAGTTCTGATGTTGTGATGCGATCGTGATGGTTTCTCTCTTCTCCTTTTTCTTTTTCGAGAGAACTCTGGAGTAAATCAATAGAGTCGTGCTAATCGGTAACATCACAAAAAAGGGCATCCCCGGCACAAAACTTAAAAGGAGCACCATCACCCCAGCCATCAAAATTACTTTGGGATGATTGAACATCTGCTTTGTTAAAGAGTGACTTAAGCTGCCAGAGGAGGCTCTAGTCACTATGATTCCCGCACCCACAGAAATGAGAAGAGCAGGAATTTGAGTCACCAACCCATCTCCCACCGTCAATCGAGTAAATATTGTCCAACACTCGCTCCAAGAATAGTGTCTGAGGAAAAAACCGACGATAAATCCTCCGACAATATTTACCGCAGTGATCACAACACTTGCAATCGCATCCCCTCTGACAAATTTTGAAGCGCCATCCATCGCACCATAAAACTTCGCTTCATTCGCGATTTCCAGGCGAACTCGGCGCGCCTCATTTTGGTCTATCAAACCAGAGGCAAGCTCACCATCAATCGCCATCTGCTTGCCGTGCATCGACTCTAAAGTAAAACGCGCCGCTACCTCCGCCACTCTGCCCGCACCCTTAGTGACGACAATAAAATTGATCATGGTCAGCAGCGCAAAAAGAATGAGACCAACACAAATATTGCCCTGCGTCACAAATTCCCCAAATGTTTGGATGATATCTCCACCCTCCCCCCGCGTTAAAATCATTCTAGTAGAGGCGATATTCAATCCCAAACGGTAAAGAGTCAAAAAAAGAAGAAGCGAGGGAAATGAGCTAAACTCCAGAGCATTTTCTACATAAAGAGTGAGTAATAAAACGATCAGAGAAAAAACGATGCTCAAACAGAGGAGGGCATCTAAAAGAATGGGGGGCAAAGGAACAACAAGCAATAAAACTAAAGTAAGCACTCCAACAGCCAAAAGCATGTCGGAACCGCCACTCACCCCCTTAAATTTAAATCGCATTTTCCCCTTCATCATTTTATATCAATAAAAAATTTTACCCTTTTTCGCAATGATCCTCTCGTCTCTCCTCATTCTTCTCCTCGGCTGTCATTCTCATCTCTTGTAAGAAGAGCCATCTTTGATAAAAATAGTCACATATGCCCAAAACAAGAAGAGCAAACGAAAAAGCAAATAGCAAAATAAGCACAAAAAAAAAGACAAACCGAAAC
>JBJXGG010000098.1:0-10335 GCA_046153495.1 Chlamydiales bacterium | reverse complement strand
CGTTGCACGACCTTCTTGCCAAGTTCAGGATACGCCATCTCACGCCCACGGAACATACAGGTCACCTTAACCTTGTTCCCCTTCTCTAAAAATTGACGCGCTCTTTTCAACTTCGTCTGAAAATCGTGCTCATCAATATTAGGCTTTAGCTTTATCTCTTTTACCTTTACCTGATGTTGAGCTTTCTTACTCTCTCTCTCTCGCTTGGTCTGATCATAACGAAACTTGCCATAATCAATGATCTTACACACAGGAGGACTCGCATTAGGAGCTACCTCTACTAGATCCAATTGAGCCTCTTGTGCAAGCAAAAGCGCTTCTCTCGTGCTAATAATTCCTATTTGCGCCCCATCAGCCCCAATCACACGAACATTAGGCACTCTGATTTGTCGGTTGATTCTCAAGCGTTCAATTCCTCAGCTAGTAAAAAGTGAAGATCTTAAATCTTTTCATAATGAAATGCAAGCGCCGATTGGAAAAGTCTGAAAAAAATTTAAGCAAATCTTTTTTTTCTTTACCATAAATTGATTTTTTTTTACATTTCTATTTAAAATTTGAGGACTTAACCTAATGAAAACAAAATATTTACTATCTATCCTACTCCTTTTTTCCATTCCCGGATTTTCTTATAACATCTGTACGATCACAGAATTTAAAAGTGGTACGCACTTGCTGTGGAAAGTTATTGAGGGGGGTCTAGAAGGGCCCAAGGCTTTTCATACTCAGGATATTAACCGAGCTGGCTCTCCTACTGACAAAAGTATATTTACATTCCACTTCCGCGATACAGAATTGCTCGAATTTGCAAAAAGCCATCCTGATTTAAAAATTGTCGTAAATATCCGAGATTTTCGAGATATCAGCGTTGCAGTGACCGACTTTTATTCGTATAAATTCGTAAATGGAAATCCCTTCCTTGAGCCTATTGCAGTTGCTGAAAAATGGCGAACACTTCCTTATGGGCAGCAACTTTTAGCTCTACTCGACCCCACTATTTTGGGCAAAGCAGAATTGCAACATAGTTTGAACAATATCCGCAACTCTCTCAATTTTATCTTACATAGTCCTAATGTCTATCTCTGTCATTTTGAAAATCTGGTTGGCCCTAAGGGTGGGGGAACAAGAGAGGCTCAAATACGAGAAATTACAAATATTTTGGAACATTATGGATTTGCTCATTCCCTAGAGAAAGTAGAAAGCATTGCCGATTCTATATGGGGCACTGCGGGTGAACATCAAAACAAAGGAGTAATAGGAAGATGGAAAGAGCATTACAAGCGACCTCATGTGATTGCTGGAAAGAAAGCCTTTGGGGATCTCTTAATCACATTTGGATACGAAAAGAGTCAAAAGTGGGGGACTGGGATATAGCTGACTCGAACAGCTGACCTCCACGATGTCAACGTGGCGCTCTAACCAACTGAGCTAATACCCCGAGGAAGAGTGGAGATTGTACTTGGGCAAATGATTTCTCCAAAGAGAAAATTATACCAAGAGCAAAAAATAAAGATACAAAGTCATGGTAGGTAAGATATCAGATTTATTTGACTATAGTTGATTAAATTACTTACAATGTTTCGATGCGCTCCCATATTGTGATTGCTCATGCCCGTTGGCAAGAGCTCCTTTCTAAAGGCGATACAGCTATTGATGCTACTCTTGGAAATGGAAATGATACACTTTTTCTAGCCTCCATCATGCAAGGAGAGGGACGCCTTATTGGATATGATATCCAAGAGACCGCCATAGAAAAAACTCTCCATCTACTACAAGAACTCCCCTCTTCTTGGCGGAAAAATGTCGTCCTCAAACAGATTTCCCATACAGCCCTTTGCGAACCCGCGAAGCTAATCGTCTATAATCTTGGCTACCTTCCTGGGTCTGATAAAAGCATTACTACTATGACTGAAACAACTTTGGTGAGCTTGGACAAGGCGGTTTCTCTTTTACAACCTGGTGGCTTGCTCTCGATCACTTGTTATCCCGGTCATAGCGAAGGAGCGCGTGAAGCTAAGGCTGTTTTAGCATGGGCGCAAACACAGAAAATATCTCTTGAGATATTTGAGACGAGAGGACCTTTTGTAGTATTCTTACGATCTCTTCCATCATAAAGAACGTGCCACAAACTACTAATATCCCCTCCTGAGCATAGGCTTGATAAAAAGCCTCTTCTAATTTGGGGATGACAAAAGAGGTGTATTTGTCCAAAGCAGAGAGCAAAATAGCACGGGGATGATTCACCACGCTTAAATAGAGTTTATCCGCTTTTGCTAACAAAATCTCGATGAGTTTTTCATGTTCTTTTCCTTGCGAAAACGTAGCTAAAACGGTGATTTTTTCGCCGGGAAATGTCCGATGCGTGCGTTCTAAAAGCTTCTCTATTCCAGCACGATTGTGCGCTACATCTAGCACCACTTTTCCGACTCTTTGGAAGCGTGCAGGAGGAACGACCTCCAATCCCGAGAGAGGGACGTGGAGAAGAGAGAGCGCTTTTGCAGCAGTGGCTTTATTTTCTTCCTCAAAATCGGCAAAGCTCCCCTCTACAGTGTAAAGAAGGCTTCCTTTCTCTTGTGCTACCTGCCTGAATACCCAGCGTGGCTCTGTCTCTTTACCGATGAGGACGGGGATACCTGGCTTGATGATACCTGCTTTTTCACCTGCAATTTTTTCTAAAGTCTCCCCTAAATATTGAGTATGGTCAAGGCTGATAGAAGTGATCACACTCAAAAGAGGTGTAATGATATTGGTCGCATCTAACCTTCCTCCCATCCCCACTTCGATAACGGCGATATCCACCTTTTTTTTGGCAAAATAGTTAAAAGCGAGTAATGTAATCTTCTCAAAATAAGACAGATCTTTGTCGACAAAAAAAGCGAGAGATTCTTCTAATTCATCATCTGTGATGCACTGACCATTAATAGAAATGCGCTCGTTCACTTCGATAAGGTGAGGAGAGGTGAACAGACCCACGCGCTTTCCACTATTGGCAAGCGCCGCTGCAATTTTTGTTACAACCGATCCCTTGCCATTTGTACCAGCAACGTGCACAGTGGGATAAGCTGCCGAGGGATTACCCAACAGCTCGTCTATCTGCGCTATCCGCTCTAATCCCAATTTCATATTTTTGAGTTCTACACTCGAATCAAGTAGTTTTTTCTTTAGCAACATAGTGGTTGTAAAGGGTTGTAAATGTCTCCTGATCGACCCACGAACTGCCTAATCGGTTGTTCGGTTTCACCGCACCATGGTAGTCAGAGCCCCCTGTAATCAAAAAGCCTCTCTCTTTTGCTATATCAAGATATCTCTCTTCTTGATCAAGAGCAAGGTGAGCATAATAGCCTTCGAGACCGTCAAACGGCATCTCCAACATCTTACGGAAAACTCTCTTGCGCTTAATGAGCTGTGGATGCGCCAAAATCGCCTTTCCCCCACTTTGATGGATAGCCTTGATCGTTTCATCAATCGATATAATCTCTCCTGAAGCGTAGGCCGGCTTCTCCTCCCCCAAATATCGGGCAAAAGCCTCTTGCACAGTAGACACCTCTCCCCTCTCTATCAGGAGAAGCGCAATATGAGGTCTTCCCACTGTGTGCGTATCAGAAGAACCCAATTCTTCCTCTTCGATCGTAATGCCCATTCTCTTGAGATTGGCAAGAATCTCCAAATTCCTCTCACGCCTCCTCATTCGATGCTTGCGACAAAGAGCCTGCAACGGCTCAGCCTGTAAAGAAAAGGCGTATCCCAAAATGTGGATCGGTTCTTCTGCATGCGATGAGGAAAACTCCACTCCCGAAAGAAGGAGCAATCCCTTTTCAGCAGCATAAGGCACGGCTGTTTCATAAGCACGTATCGTGTCGTGATCTGTGATGGAGAGGCCGCAAAGTCCCTCTTTTAATGCGATATCAATCAGCTCTTGTGGAGAGTCTGAGCCGTCAGAACAATTACTATGACAATGCAAATCGGCTCTAAATATCGTAGGGAACAAATCGGATCTCCTCTTGTAACTCTATTCCCTTTTCGTGGAACACTTTTTCTTTGATCTCCTCCATCAATTGCCTTACTTCCGCAGCCGTGCCTCTACCATCATTCACAATAAAATTGGCATGCTTATTTGAGACGCAGATATCGCCTACCCGCGCTCCTTTCAAACCGCACTCTTCGATCAAACGGCCTGCTACCTCTCCTTGCGGATTGCGAAAGACACATCCACAAGACTTTTGCCCATAAGGCTGCGTCTGTAATCGGTAGTCTAACAATTTTTTCTGCTCCTTTTTTGCCTCTTTCTTCTCCTGCAACATAAAAGTCGCCTCTACAATCACTCCCTTTCTACCTTGAAAGGGTGAGTGGCGATAGCTAAAGGATAACTCCCTAAGCGTAACAACATCTCCCGTGCTTTCCATAAATCGAACAGAGTAGAGGCTCTCACAAACCTCTCGCCCGTTTGCCCCTGCATTCATAAAGAGAGCTCCCCCAACTGTCGCCGGAATCCCCGAAGCAAACTCTAAGCCAGTATACCCTAACTTGGCACTCTGCTGGCCTAGTCTAGCAAAGCTATATCCACTCCCTGCTATGAAAGAGCCCGCCTCATGGTGCATATAATCAAGTTGATTGAGAATCACAAGACCATTGAAACCACGGTCATCAAAAAGGGAATTGGAACCTTTGCCTAAAATAAAATAAGGGATAGAGTGCGCTTTCACAAAAAGAATCATCTGGCGCAATGAATCTATATCCTTCGCCTCTGCAAAATAACGGGCCGGCCCCCCAATCCCAAAGGTAGAGACCTCAGAGAGTAGCTTCCCCCTCTTGTGTGGAAACGGCAGATCCATAACACTCCTCTAATATCGCATTGATAAAGCGTGGAGCCTCCTTAGAGCTGAATTTGCGCGCTAAACGCAAGCTTTCAGCCACTACAATCGCTTGGGGAAGCTCCCCTTTTGCCTTTTCAAATAGAGACAAGCGTAAGATATTTCGATCCAAAAAAGCAATGCGCTCAAACGCATATTCTGTAGAAATATGTGCAATCTGGGCATCAAAACCCTCCCTTCCAGCAAATATTGCTTGCGCCTGCTCCAAAGCTTTAATAGCATTTTTTTTGCTCACTTGCGCTTCTCGCTGCACAATATCTATGCTCGCCTCCTCTCCTCCCATATCGAGGGAAAAAAGGAGCTGCAACACTAACTCTCTCAGTTTTTGCGGAGGAATTTCAGCCATAGCCCGAACATTTTACACACAAGTTTTTATTTTGTAAATACATATAGTCAATTAAATTGAGATTGATACTCTCTGGTTGTGCCAAAGCCCTACGGTTTAATGAGAGGAGGCTTTGGCAAACATAGGTTCTTCATCTAGATGGATGTCGAACCCTTCCATACATGAACAAGAGGGGCACTGTACATGCAGACGACGCAACCTATCGTTCTCATCATAATAGAGGGCAAATACCAACCATCCCTTGTTGAAGTAATATGAAAAAAGAGAGCTCGATTTGAAGCTCTCTTTTTTTAAAGCCGATTGAAAATTGTCCTCTGCCAGCTCACGAGGCATAAACTTCGCCACTTTACAGAGACGGAGATGCGGCGAGCGCAGAAATTTGATCAATTCCTTAAATGTTAAGGAATTCGAAATACAAACCCCCAAATCTCTCGCTATATCTTCTGGGAGAGAGACGGGATAACGAAAACGACTCAAAAGCCGCATAAACTCTTCAATTATCTGCATAAACAGTTCCCTACTAACTTATTACGCATTAAACCTCCATGGTATCATGATCGCCTTTTGCCTGTCTTCTGTTTTCCGGATAACAGCGAAATATAAAATACTCAACCTAATTTTGTAAAAAAAAATTTCCTTTTCATGGTTACTTTTTTTCATAAAATGTCTATAAGGAGTGTGATGTTATTAATTTTTTTAGACACAGAAACGACGGGGCTCGACCCTGCGAAACACAGGATCCTGGAGATCGCTTTCAAAGTGTATGATTCTAGAAGTAAGCGTGTTATTTTGCGCTATGAAGCGATCATACATCAACCCGACGCAGTAATGGCAGAGGCAAATCCCAAAAGTCTGGCAGTAAATGGATTTACACAGGAAATGCTTTTGAGGGGGAAGAGTGAAAAGAGTGTAGCGAGTGAAATTATCCAAGATCTCAATCACATAGGTATTGGCCAAAAAGAGGCCGTGTTTATCTGCCAAAACCCCTCCTTTGACCGCTCCTTTTTCCTTCAGCTGATCAGTACTGATCTCCAGACAGCATTCGATTGGCCTTACCATTGGCTCGACCTTGCCTCGATGTATTTCACCGCCTATTTAGAAAAGGGAGAGCTCAACGATCTAAAAGAAGATGACCTGAAAAAAAACGCTATAGCAAGACATTACCTTCTTCCTGAAGAGGCTACGCCCCATCGCGCCATGCACGGTGTCGAGCATCTGATGCTATGTTATGGAGCTATTTTTGCAACTCATCTACTTGAATCTGACGAGCAGTCTGTTCGATAGGCTCTATCACAAGTAATTCATCCTTCTCCCCTACCTCCATCTCATTGAACTTGCGGGCAACGACAAAGACGCGACTCTCTAAAGATCCTATCGCCTTGTTATAGGACTGCACAGCGCTGTCGAGATTCTTTCCCACCTTTGTCCAATGGGTCGCCATATCGGAAAGTCGTTTATATAACTCCTTGCCCAAAAGGGAGACCTGGCGCGCTTTTTGTGAAATATTTTCTTGATTCCAACCGTAAGCAACAGAGCGCAAAAGTGCTATCAAAGTCGTCGGCGTCGCCAAAATAACCCGTTTTTCTACGCCCACTTCGATAAGAGAGGGGTCTTGTTCCAACGCTGCGGAGAAGAAGGTTTCGCCGGGCAAAAAGAGGATCACAAACTCTGGTGTACTGTCAAATTGTTCCCAATAGGTCTTTCGACTCAGTAAAGTCACATGATTGCGGATCGAAAGGGCGTGCTCTTTAAGCTTTGCCATTTTCTCTTCCTCTGAACTGGCCTCTATTGCCTCCAAATAGGCCTGCAAAGGCGCCTTTGCATCGACAATAATCTGTTTGTTACCCGGCAATTTTACAATCATATCGGGGCGGAATCTTGCACCTTCCGTTGTGGTATTTGCCTGTTCAAAAAAGTCGCAGTGATTAACCATGCCGGCCATCTCCACGACTCTTTTAAGCTGCATCTCTCCCCAACGCCCCCGTACAGAGGGTGCTCGTAACGCCTTGACAAGATTGGTCGTTTCACTGCGTAATGCCCTTTGGGAATCAATCAAAATATCCACCTGACTCTTCAAAGCAGAATACGCACCTACGCGACTTTTCTCCAACTCTTGGATCTTTTTATCCACATTTTCCAAAGATTCTTTAATAGGTTTCACTAGAGTTTCGACGACTTCACTCTTTTTTTCTATCTCCCCCTTGGCTTGGACCTGGTATTTTTCAAAGGTAGCTTTGGCAAGATCAAAAAATGTTTCATGATTTTGACGCAATGCGTCGGCGGAGATTCCCTTAAAAAGTAAGGCCATTTTTTCTTTATTCTCTCCCTCCTTCTTCCCTAAAAAACGAGACAACAAGAACCCAATAAGACAGCCTAACAAGAATAAAATGAGGTTCATGATTGCTCCTTTATGTGAAAATGTTATATATTTACCGAATATGAAGATACAATGGAAATGGATTTCCCCCTTTATTTTTATCTCTATCTTAGCCCCTTTCACCCCATGGCTCGATTTAGCACTTGCCCGTTTTTTTTTTAAAGAGGGAGCTTTCTACAACTCTCCCTTCTTCCGTTTTATGTTCTGTTATGGAGAGCGATTTGGTTTTCTTGTCGCCTTCATAGCGCTCGCCGTTTTTCTTCTCTCTTTTTTTGCAGAAAGATTCCGTAAAATGCGTCGCGGGGCTCTCGCTATGGTTGTCACCCTCATTTTAGGTGCGGGGCTAGTTGTGAATGTCGGGTTGAAGGAATTTTGGGGTCGCCCTCGCCCGAAGCAAGTGATTGAGTTCGGCGGCACTCAACACTACCGTCCCTTCTGGTCACCCAACTTCGGCAAAGTGGAGGGAGATGCCCAAAAATCATTCCCAAGCGGTCATACAGCAATCGGGTTTTACTACCTCTCTTTACTCTTGGTGGGGAGGCGGTATCGCAATCGCGCTCTCTACTATTCAGGATTGGGACTCACCAGCTTTTGGGGCATCGGCCTCATGCTCACGAGGGTAGTACAGGGAGGCCATTTCTTTTCAGATGTGATTGTCTCACCCGCTATCATGTGGTGGTCTGCTCTGTTCGTGGATCACCTTCTATTTACCAGACAAAATCCTCCAGCCTTAGGGGATGCGCAAGAGTCACCTTGCCGCCGCTCTTAGATACAGGCTGAGGAACTGCCAATTTTCCAGGCGCCCCTTCATCAGTTAGAGCTGGTACTTTTTGTCCAGTACACAAAACCTCTATCCGTGCGAATAGAGCCGACTGGTTGCCATGCGCCTGTATACCATGCTCACTTCGTTCCGAAGGAAGTGTTTTATGAGGATCTAGACCCATAGCCGACATATACCGCGTATAATCTTTATCTGCTTGTTCTTGAGCCGGTAGTGTTAACCTATAGAGTTCACTACTCTCCGTATTTGTGTGCGTCCACACACCCCCCATTTTTTTTTGGTACAAAACATCAAATCCTTGTGTACCACCACTTGTGTGATAGCAAAAAGTCATGACGTTATGTCCTCCTACTTTCCCCCGCATGACCGGGGCTCTCAAATCCTGCATCCGAATTTCCGTGGGATGCTTGTGCTCCATACGGATTATAGGGAGCTTGCCGACCTTCAATACTCCGACAGCGTTTAGTAACCCAGATGGGTAGGCCGCAAGTTCGGCTTTGATTCTATTTCTCTCTGCTTTATCTGCTTCAGGTGGAAATACTACATCCTTTAGTAGAGACATCGTCTCTTTTAGCTCGCTTTTTTCTTCTTTTGCATAAAGCACTGCACCTGAAGGAGCTTTCTTCTTAAATACCTTATCCGCAACGCTAGCGGTTGCAGCAGCAGGGGCAGACTGAGATTGTGCTGCCGTTGCTTCCCCCTTCTCTTGCAGAAGAGCGACCTGATGCCCACGATAGGCCATCATCCCAGGCACGGGGGGCGGCACAGGAGGAGGAACTCTCCCTAAATGCGGCTTATCACTTTCTACTCCAGACATAACTTAACCATTATTAAAACTATTAAATATAATTATAATTTTAATCTAATTATCGCTCATTAATTATATAATAAAGATTACATAAAAGGAGGGGGCGATGGACGAGTTATATTGCAAAAAGCGGTGCGACATTTATCTATAACCTGTTTTTTTAAAATAGGTTTATATATAAAATCTTCTCCTTTGCGCTTAGGCGCTCCTTTCAGAGAGATAAAAATGACCCGACTCCCCTCACGCACCCAAAGATCATCAATAGGCCCCATAAGAGTCTCATCTAGAAAAACAATTTGTGGCCTTTCTTTATGAAAAAGGGAAATGGCTCCATTTGCATCGGAAGAAAAAAATACCTCAACACCTTGATTGACACATTCTTGGAAAGCCTCTTCAAAAAGGTTTCGATCATTTTGATCTTGGCTAACAACAAGTATTTTCTGTGGTTCCATGATTTGTGCAATCTATCAGCAATTCTTTTTTTCTTTTATATTTTTTTCTCTTCCCTAGAAAATCTGTGATCAAATTTATTAATAATTTATATTCCTTTTTATGCTGACGGAGAAACAACAACAGGTGCTCGAATATATTGACGGTTATCTCTCTACGTATAAATATGCCCCGAGTTACCGCGAAATTCGCAATCACTTCGGGTTCTCTTCTTTGGGATCTGTCTATAATTACATCCGCACTCTGAAAAAAAAGGGTGTGATTGAGGGGAAGGGGCGACGCGCTCTCTCCCTACCTAAAGAGAGCACAAATCTTATGATGGATCTCCCTTTAATTGGAGAGCTAGAAGGAGGCAAAAAAATTACCATGTTTAGTCAGGTAAAAATGGTCGCTATACCTTACTGCCTCGCTACAGCTCCTTGTTACCTTCTGCAAATAAAAGGGGCGGCTCTGATTGACGAGGGACTGATCTCCGGCGATCTACTTATCGTTGATCCAAGGGCGCAAGTAGAAGAAGGAGAGATGGTTATTGTGTTAATCGATGGGAAGGCTTTCGTGCGCCGCTATCATTTAGCCCACCCCTTTTTACACCTACGATCCGCTACCCAAGAGAAAGCTCCCATGATTGTGCGCAGCGAGCACCTCTCTGTGATAGGTGCCGTGCTCGGCATGTTACGCAGCTATAGTTCTCTAGTCGCGCAGAAA
>JBJXGG010000083.1:0-12245 GCA_046153495.1 Chlamydiales bacterium | reverse complement strand
CATTCGCAGCTTGCATACACAGGGGCTGAGATCACCTTGCAGGCGCTATTCGGGGCCACAAAAACGGTCATCCGCATGGATTTGGGATTCGGAGACCGCGTCGAGCCGATCGAGCATCCGATAGATTTGACCGCCACATCGACAGGCCCGCTCTTTGAAAGCAGGATTTCTTTGCATTGCTATCCCAAGGAATTTATTTTCGCAGAGAAGCTTGAAACGATTGTTTTCCGAGGAGGTGGCAATACCAGAATGAAGGACTTCCATGACCTTTACTCTCTGGTCCGTCTTGATGTTTTAGACAGCTCTTTAGCGAAAAAAGCCGTCGAGCTTGTTTTCCATCATAGAAAGACTCCCCTCAAGAAGCTGCCAGCCTCATTTGGAAAAGATACTTTTGAAACGATGGAAAACAACTGGAGCGCTTACCGCAAAAAAATCAAAACGAAGAAAGGCGCACTCAAGCTGCCTGAATCTATAGAAGATGTTGTTTCGGCCGTGAATCAATGGCTGGAAGAAAACCTTCTTTAAAAACGAGACTGTAGGTCTGACATAGGGGCCTCTTAGGTGAAATTTGCCCCCTATTGTCAAATACCTCAGCAAAAAAATCACGCACCCTCACCGGAGGGACACGGCACGCTCACAAAGAAGACGTCCGAGGGAGCCATAAGGAGAGTCGTGAGCAGCCGCACGCATTGATTCTGTACAATTCTACATTTTCTAACTCGTCGACATTAGAGTGCACGTAGTGCACTCTCTTCTCCTTTTCTATCATCTTTGTGAGTGCAACGCCGAAATAGAGGGGAAGTTTCGGATCCGGTGTATAGAGCTCCCCGTTTTTGCGCCAAAAGAGGTTCCCAGTTGTCGTTTCCAAGAGAGTGCCATCTTCCAGTGTCGTGATACACTCATCCCATCCTTGGCTTTTGGCCTGCTCGCGTAGTACAAGTCGGTCCAAATAAGAGAGAGTTTTCGCGCGTAAAAAATTGGGCAGCGGAAAAATTCCTACCTGCAATGTTTTCTGCTTTTCCTCCAAAAGTGGGGTGAGTAATAGAACGACTCTACCTCGTCTGGGAGCAAGGTGTAGTCCTGGAGTATCTCCCCCCGTAATGATCACTTTCAGTCGCTCTCTTCCGGTCAGCTGATTTTTTTTGAGCAGCTCGTAAATGAGCGCGGGGAGAATAGGTGCGACTTCGATATGTAGCCGCTTTGCCTCCTCTCCCACTCTTTGGAGATGATCTTTCAACCAGATCGGTTCCCCATTTTCCACGAAGATTGTTGTGAAGACACCATCCCCAAAAAGAAAACCTCGATCGGTGAGAGGAAGTGCCGCCTCTTGCAATGCAATAAACTTACCGTCGAGATAGGCTATGGACATTGAGTCTCTCTAAAAAGGTTTTCCCTTTATGTATCGTCTCTGCATATTCCAAATCAGGGTCAGAGTCTGCGACAATGGCCCCTCCTAATCGAAGACTCAAGCGCTCTTTTTGTGCAACAAGCGTGCGGATGGCCAAATTAAATTGCATCTCTTTGCCTCCTTGGATACGGCCGATGCAGCCGGTATAGGGACCTCGCGGCGTTTTTTCTAATGCGGAGATCAGCTCCATTGCTGCAAGTTTAGGACAGCCTGAAATCGATCCTCCAGGAAAAAAGTGGCGCAAAAGGGTCATCGGATGTAGCGGAGTACGGAGATTTCCGCAAATTTCTGCAACCAGGTGAAAAACGTTGCTATAGGTGAGAAGTGAAGAGAGTTTTGTGACCTCAATACTACCAGGGCGACATATTTTGCCCAAATCATTGCGGAGTAGATCAACAATCATCATGAGTTCGGCGCGCTCTTTGGGGGAGTTAAGCAGTCTTGCGCGGTGCATCGCATCCTCTTCTGGTGTTTCCCCGCGCGGAGCCGTGCCTTTGATCGGCGCTGTCGTCAGATGATTCCCCTGCGCTGTGAGAAACATCTCGGGCGATAGGCTCACAAGAGCAAACTCTTTCCCCCGCACAAAGGCGCTATAGGGTACAGGATTGGCAGCAACGCAACTCTCAAAGAGGGCGAAAGGATCTCCCTCCCCTTCGAAATAGAATTCCTGTGAAAAATTCACCTGGTAGACATCACCACAACGAATCCGTTCTTGGATATAGCGCACTTTTTCGATATAACTAGAGTAAGTTTCACTCGAACCGGTGAGTTCAAAATAGGGTAGAGAGATCTGCCCTCCACGATGGACAGGTCGGCCATAGAGCGAGGCGCACTGAGTAGCGTGATCAAACACAATAAGAGTAGTGGGGCGATAAAAACAGGAGAGAGGAAGAGTAGAGGGATGATAGGGAATAGGAACATCGGCAAAACAGCCCATCTCATAACTCAAAAAACCGAAATAGTGATCTTCTCCTAAAGTTTCCAAAGTCTCCCAATCCGAAGCCTCTATCTTTTGGTCGGGGTTTAGGGCAAGAAAAGAGCGCCCTTCTTTATCAGCAGAATAGAGAAACACGGTTCCCTCTAGATCGGAGTGAGCTCTTGCATAGGCAAGCGGCTCATCCTCACTAAAGGTCCATGTTGTGATATACGGCATTGACATCGTCAAGCTCCTCTAACCAATCGATCAGCGCTTGGTTGCTTTTACGCCTCTCCTCGTCGCATTCGATCAAATTTTTGGGGATCATCTCAAACTCAGCTGCTGTCGAGATAATCCCTGCATTATCGAGAGCCTCCTTGACGGCATAGAGCTCTACGGGATCTGTCGTGATCATAAAACTCTCTTCGACCAACTCAAAATCCTCAGCACCTGCCTCTATTGCTGCTTGGAAAACGGCCGCCTCGTCCACTCCCTCTTTGGGCACTTGGATTACACCTTTGCGATCAAAGTTATAGGTAACACTCCCCGGAGTGCCGATCGTCCCGCCCCGCTTATTCGTCGCAATGCGCATATCAGAAGCGGTGCGGTTTTTGTTGTCAGTCATAGCCTCAACTACAATACCTACCCCGCCATGGCCATAGATCTCATACGTAACATCAACAAACTCTTCTGTGTCAGGATTCATTGCTTTTTTGATGTTCCGCTCAATGTTGTCGTTCGGAAAATTCGCCACTTTTGCTTTTTGGATAACAATGCGCAGACGAGGATTCGCTTTCGGATCATCTCCTCCCACTTTCACAGCACTGATGATCTCTTTTGCTAAGCGAGAAAAAATTTTCCCTTTCTGTTTGTCAACACGATCTTTTTTGTGTTTGATGTTCGCCCATTTACTATGTCCGGCCATGAAAAAACACCTCTTTATTCCTTTTTTCCCACGCCATTGCGCGGTCATATTCTTTAAATTTTTTCTCTCTTTCACGGAACTCCCTTCCATGAATTCTCAAATGTCCCCGCGCATCGTAGTATCCCGGCACCACATGGTGCACCATCTCATGGTAGACAACAAATTCCACAAAATAGGGGGGTAGGAAGGTGTCATCTAAAAGACGGTGGATCTTAATTGTCTTGGCAGAAGAGAGATACTGGCCAAGCGTAATGACTCTTTTCTTAGGACGGCAGTCCCCAAACCAACCTATAGCCAGATCGCAGGGCTCAGGAAAATACTCCTCTTGCAACCGGGAAAAAATGCCCTGCAAATCATAGACTCTCCCCTTTGTCTCAAGACGAGACTCTCTTTTAGAATACCTGCCCAAGTTGTTCTCTATGTAGGAGCGGATCAGAAAGTTGGTCTCTTTTTTACGGCGATCCCTTCCTCGGATATAGCGAGCAACCGCCTCAACAACGGAATCGGGTGCCTCTAAAAACATTTGGTGGATGGAGAGGCGCGCATAGCCATATCTCCTTGCAGAAATGCTCAGCATCGTTGAGCGGTTGTTGTTAATCGTGACATCCAACTCAAGAGGCACATGCCGCTGCAAACGGAGAACAAAAGCGTCAGACGAACACCCTTTCCATGATAATTTTGCTGACATATTCCCCATCTTCTTTCATAAAGTGCCGCTGCTGACCCACCTCTTTAAATCCAAATCGTCTATAAAGATTGATGGCAGGATTGCCATTATATACTTCTAGATAAAGCACTTCGATACCAAAATAATTGCGCGCCAAATGAATGAGATTGTTCATCAAGAGGGTGCCCACTCCTTTCCCGCGCATCTCCCCAGAGACGATGATCGAGAGAAGACATTGGTGAGAGAGTTTCCGATAAGGCATAAGGCAGAGTGTCGCAATACCACAAGGCTCTCCCTCTTTCGTAGCCGTAAGACTACATTTATAACGGCTAAATCCGATCCAATGTCTGGTTGAATCATCGACCTCCCCTTGGTCCACCATAGGAAACCCTCGCAAAATGCCGGGCTCCATCAGCCACTTAGCCAAATAAGGGCCATCCTCTTCTGTTGTGTAGCGCAACTCTACTCCTGGATCTTTCTTTGTCATTTATCCAAATTCCTTCAAATAGGCGATGATAAAATCGTCTAACAGCTCCCCATCCATCATCGCGTTAATGTTCCCTATTTCATAACCTGTTCTGGCATCTTTCACAAGCGTGTAGGGTTGGAACACATAATTGCGGATTTGCGATCCCCACGCAATATCCATTTTTTCCCCACCCATCTCTTTTAAACTCTCTTTGCGCTCAGCCATCTCTTTTTCATAGAGCTTTGATTTGAGCATCTTCATGCAGCTCTCCCGATTTTGAATCTGACTCCGTTCATTTTGGCAAGTCACTACGATGCCTGTCGGGATATGCGTCATACGGACAGCGGAATCGGTCGTATTCACATGCTGCCCTCCCGCCCCTGAAGCACGGAACGTATCGACTCGGATATCTTGTGGCAACACCTCCACTTGGAGGTCGTCTGCGATTTCCGGTATAACGTCAACAGAGGCAAAACTCGTATGGCGACGCGCTCCACTGTCAAAAGGAGAGATCCGCACAAGCCTGTGGACCCCTCTCTCCGCTTTGGTATATCCAAAAGCAAAAGGAGCCGTGAATTTGAAGGTCATGTTTTTAATGCCGGCTACCTCGCCATCCACCACATCTACCACTTCCACTTTCCAACCCCGTCTTTCAGCCCATCTCTGGTACATCCGCGACAACATGAGCGCCCAGTCGCACGCCTCTGTCCCTCCTGCCCCTGAGTTGATACTCAAATAGCAGTTATTCTTGTCCATCTTGCCAGAAAGCATCCGGCGTACCTCAAGCTGCGAGAGGTTATTCTCTACTCGATCGAGCTGTACAAGTAACTCTTTGACTAGCCCTTCATCACTCATCTCATCTGCCTCAGGCAAAAGAGCTTCTACATCAGAAAATTCTTTTTTAATGTGCGCGTAAGGTTCCGTCCACCCTCTAAGGTCATTCAGCTCGGCTATCACCTGTTTTGCACTCTCTTGGTCATCCCAAAAAGTCTGCACCCCCATCTTCTCTTCTAAAAGGGTAACTCTGGATTGCTTCGTCCCAAGGTCAAAGATACCTCCACATGTGGAGGATTCGCTCACTCACACTTTTCAGTCGTTCTTCAATTTCTTCCTTCATATGCGAAGCATTTTAGCGGGCTTGTGCAAAAATGTCAAAGCTCTGTATCATCTTTCCCTATGATTTCGCCGGTGCCGACTTTTCTAGTCTCCCTCTCTACTACTCCTATTAATCCTCCGATTGCAGGTTTTAATTTTTTGCGTTATATCAAAGCAATTTTTATCGACCCCGAAAGACATATGACAGGTGTGATTATTTTTTCTGTCGTTGTGATCGGCACAACCACTGGCCTCGCGTTCGGCGCTAGGAAAGTATATGAGAAGTGCTCTCCACTACCAGTTTAGTTTTCTCTTTGCGATAGATATATTCCCAGGTAGGCTCATCGACTTTCTCTTTAAAGATTCCTTCAGCAGTGACAACCCACCGCTCAAATGGTGGAACAATGAAGCGCTTTTCTCCTTGCAGAGTAACATGTTCCGCATGAAATTCAGCGCCCTCTCCTAAAGAAATCAGACAGGACTCTGCTCGCTTTATCTCTCTTTTCCAATATGTTCCAGAAATTACTCCCCTGTTGCGCACCTGCACATTATGTAGAGAGCAGCGTCCCCCTTGGATCAAAAGACTCCCCCATAGATGTAACTCTTCGCAGTCGATATCGGGTGTCTCAATCGAGAGCTCGCCCGCAATCTTACCTCCACGCAATTTCTGCGCGATGAGAGAGAAAAGAGGGCCTAACTTCGGGTGATAGGTAAAAAGCGTCGAGGGATGTACCTCAAATCCACACTGCTGGAGCAACTCATGTCCATTTCGCGTATAGTCTTGGAAAGCTCCCTCGGGAGTCGAGTGGAGCCCTTTGCCCTCTTCATATTTCCGTTTTGCCGAGGAAATCGTACGGTGCCTTTTGTTGTAAGTGAGATAAGTAGGCAGCTCTTCCCCCATCGGAACAGTTAATTCGTCACTGATATTTTGCATCATACTCTCTAGCCGCCCCATACCCCCCTCTTTCATATTGAGCATGAGACCGGGCAGTGGCTCTTTTTTCAACACTGGCAAGAGTTTCGGAAGATCGACATAAAGAATGTTGGTATTTGCAGGAAGCTCTTCGACATCATACTTTTGGAAATCGGTATATTCAATATTGGAGATATATTGTCTCCCTGCCTCTTCTACAAGTGCAAGCGCTCCCTCTTGTACTCCCTTGAGGCGTTCACAAGAAGCGAATCCGAATGTTTTCTCTTCCAAATATCCTCTTCCGACAAAAGCAAGAAGTCCATGATCGACACCCCCGATGGGATTGTTGATCTGTCGTACAAGAAGTTTTGTTCTCCCCCTCTCTAAAAACCAATCGAAGATCCCCTCATCTTGGGCGCTCTTCCACAAAGCGCCATGTCCACCGGGCTGTAATACTAATTTTCCCTCTCGGGTCACCCATCTTCCCTCTTCATCTATTACGGGAACCGAAAGCTGGGAAAAGAGCATGAAGTTTTCTCTCCCTCGGCCAAACCAAGCGCTCTTTTCCAGAAGAGCAGCGATGTAGGGAAAGTTGTGTTGCTCATTAGAGGCCATAAGAGCAATCGGCGTGACTAGCTCCCTTCCCGTAGTCTTAAAGTAAAGATATTCCCGCGCTTCGACATCACGAATAAGCCCCTCTAAAAGAGAGCGACCTAAAAAGGGAAGCATCGCTGCCGGGAGGGCCTCACCCTTTTTCCCACGCAAATCCAGCCGTGATCCGAGTCCTCCCAAGGGATACATCTCTCCCATATAGGGAAGCGCTGAAATCCCCGCCTCCACACAGCGATCCACCTCTGGTGTATCCTCTGCAATATCTAAACCTTCTGCTTTTCGATAACGGAGCTTTCTCTTTTCTTCTTTATTTACAAGAAGCTGCAACGCTTTTAGATGATAACCGACAATCCCACCTATGCTCTCGTAAAACTGCTCCACTTGAGCCAAAGCTTCATCTTCCACCTCTCCTATTACAGCGCAAGAGAGCTCCACAATCCCCTCTCCAGCAACATATTGTTGCAATACACAGAGACGTTCTTCTAGTCCAGAAGAACACTTCAATTGCTCCACAATCGGTGTTAACCGCTCAATTTCTGCCTCTAAGGTCTTTTTATCCATGCAATCTAATATCTTTATATGTAGCCAGTTAAAAATTCAATTCAAAAAGGGTATTCCAAATTGCTTTGACTAGAAAACCACCATGAGGATAAAAGAATTGGAACGAAGAGTAAACATCTTTTAGAAACCGACCAGATAGGATTTAGGAGAAAATTATGACGAAGAAAAAGAATAGTGCGTTTATGCAGCCGGTAGAAATCAGCGATGCTCTACAAGCAGTCGTTGGCCCAGGTCCGATGCCTCGCACAGAAATCATCAAAAAACTTTGGGTCTACATCAAAAAGAATAAGTGTCAGGACACAAAAAATAAAAGAAATATTATTCCTGACGAGAAACTAGCTAAGCTCTTTGGTTCAAAAACAGCTATTGATATGTTCCAAATGACGAAAAAAGTTTCCAAGCATATTAAGTAGACTGGCGGCGAAAGTTAATAAAATTGATAATATGTAACTATTCAGGTAGGTAGTGTGAGCTTAGAATCTTGATTTTTACTGCAGATTTTTTCCAAAAATGCGGGCTCATAGCCGAAAAGGCTCTATTAGCGAGCATTTTTGGAAAAAAAGATGCCCTAAGAATCTGATTTTAAGCCACAATACCTACCTGAATAGTTACGATAATAACCTGAGTTTTGGGTTGTGCTGCCTCGTAATCAGAGGAGTTTTCTGAGATGATCTGGCAATTTTTTGCGAAGATCATAGCCGAAGGCGCTATTATCGAGCAAAAAATTGCAAGAGCGTCCAGAAAACTCCCTGAGGATGAGGGAGAAGAACCCAAAGCTCAGGTTAATAGGTATGTCTTTATTTATCGATTTTATTAGCACTCTATCCGTTGTTGGCATTTGGCCTCGTTTCATTGAACCTAGGTTAGTATCAACAACTTATTTGGATTGGTCTCTTTCCTTAGCAAACGCCCACCTTGATGGACTGAAGATCGTCCAATTTAGCGATTTACACTTCCATAAGAATGTATCCGACAAGTTTTTAGATCGCGTTGCCCGTCGCATCCTCCGTGCCAAGCCCGATGTTATTCTTTTTACAGGAGATTTTATCTGTCATTCCAGATTAGAAGAGAGAGAGAGGTTAAAAAATTTTTTATGCCGTCTTCATGCTCCCCATGGTTGCTTTTGCATTTTTGGGAACCACGATTACGCTAATTATGTAACGCGGATACGTAGTGGTCTCTATGATGTGGCGCGTCCTATTCATCCGTTCAAGGGGATGGTGCGTGGCATTCTTACGCTTCTCTCCTCGAAGCAGATAACGAGCGAAATCTCTGCTGCTGCAGCGGCGACTAAACAGCACGATGAGCTCATTTCTCTTTTGCATGAAACTCCCTTTACGCTACTAGAGAACATGACAGAGACGCTGCCGATTGGGTTAAACGTGACGGGACTGGGAGACTACTCTTTAGGTCGATGCCGTCCCGACACGGCTTTTGCAGGTTATCTGACCCACCTTCCCGGCCTAATCCTTTCTCACAATCCCGACACATTTCCACAGCTACTCAACTATCCTGGCGATTGGGTCTTTGCGGGCCATACACACGGGGAGCAGATCCATTTCCCTTTTCCTCATTTTATGCGAAATCTTTCCCGAAAACTCGCTCGATTAGAACATTCAACTTATACAAGAGGCCTCTTCCACGTAGGGGGAAAACAGCTTTACGTGACTCGAGGAATTGGAGGGCATAAACCTTTTCGTCTTTGCTCTATTCCTGAAATTGTGGTAGTAACAGGTAAAAAATGCAAATAAGCGTCATCTTATTAGCCGGTGGCACAGGTAGTCGGATGCAAAATGCCATCCCAAAGCCTTTTCTCTCTTTGCAGAATAAACCCCTTGCTCTACATAGTTTGGAGGTTTTTCTGACTCGTCCCGAAGTGCAAGAGATTATTGTTGTTGCTCCGGAGCAATACCGAGATATTTTTGCTCTCTATCCTGTAATTTTTGCTAGCCCCGGAGCTCGGAGACAAGATTCTGTGTTCAACGGATTACAGAAGGCACAGTATCCTTGGATTTGTGTACACGATGCCGCCCGCCCTTTTATTTCTGATGAGATGTTGACTCGACTCTTTATTGCGGGAGAAAAAGAGGGAGCTGCGGCAACGGGAATGCCGATGAAATTCACGGTAAAGGAAGCAAAAGATGGAAAAGTAGAAAGGACACTAGACCGCAGCCAACTCTGGGAGATTCAGACACCGCAACTACTTGCGAAAGAGGTTTTGGAACGTGGTTTTGTGCAGGCAAATGCGCAGCAGCTCACAGTGACCGATGATGTCTCCTTAGCCGAGCTCATAGGTCACCCCGTGCAACTCGTGCACGGAGCGTATGAGAATCTGAAAATTACCACTCCTCATGATTGGATTATCGCGGAGCAATATGAAGCATAAATTGTGTATCGCGTATGATGGGGGAGGGTATAGCGGTTGGCAGATCCAGCCCAATGCTCCCTCTATCCAAGAGGAGCTAGAAAAAGCGCTCTCACTTCTTTGTAAAGAGCAAGTACGCGTCATTGGTTCAGGGAGGACCGACCAAGGAGCCCATGCATTAGCGCAAGTAGCGCATTTCACCTCTGGAATCACCCCCCCTCTACTTGCTCTTAACGGCGTTTTACCTCCAGACATCCGCGTGAAAACATTAGAGATCGTCCCCGACTCTTTTCATGCACAATATTCCGCCACAGGAAAAATCTATCACTACCACATCTGGTTAGAGCGCATCGCAGATCCTTTTATCCGTCGCTACCGCTACCATTTTCCCTATCCCCTTTCAATGGAACTTGTGGAAGAGGCCTCATCACTGTTTGTAGGAAGACACGACTTCAAAACATTTGCAAATGTCGGCAGCAATGTAAAAAGCACAACGCGTCACCTAAAAAAAATAGATGTGGTACCGCAAGAGGGAGGATTCCGGCTAGAGTTTGAGGGAGAGGGTTTTCTATACAAAATGGTACGCAATATTGTCGGCACACTTTTAGAAGTGGCAACACATAAAAGACCTCTAGAAGACATTTTGGAGTTATTTGCCAAAAAAGATCGTCGCTTGGCTGGCACTTGCGCTCCGGCGCACGCCCTGTTCCTCATGCAAGTATTTTACGGAGCCTCTTCGAATGAAGAGATGTGTGCAAAATCGCACTCTTCGGCTAGCTTGGCGATCTCGTGAGGTGCGAGTACAGAGGAGACCAATACCGCCTTTGCCGGAGTACCCACTAGCGCTCTTAGACCACGTGGACTATCTTCAAAACCGATTATCTTTTCCGCTGGTCCCAGTTTCGCGATTGCTGTTAAATATCCTTCGGGATCAGGCTTTGGATTCTTATAATGTTCGCGACAAATCCAATAAGGAATAGAGTTAAGAAGAGGTTGCATCTGCCGAATTTTTTCCGTCTCCGCTATCCGTGAATTTGTCACCACAGCGCGGGGAATATCTGCTTTTTGCAGAGCCTCCAATAGCTGAGCTACGCCAGGCATGAGTTCCACCGGCTTTTCCAGTAGCAGCTCTTTATATGCCAGCTTCTTCTCCTCATAGAGAACAGGCCAGGGTATTTCTCGTAGCGCAGGGCATTCTCCATAGATTGCCTTTTCCAAACCATCTGCCTGATAAAGGGCCGCTTGCATATACCTCTGCCGATCCCACTTGAGAGAAAATCCCCTTTTGGCACACATTCGTTGGTAGGCCTGGTAGTGGACCTCTTCCGAGTTCACCAAAACGCCATCAAAATCGAAAAGAAAAAGTTGATAGTTATGAATCCAATCCACAACAAGAATTATACCTATTTGCTCCTTTCTTTGCTCTTGCTCTTTTCCAGTTGTGCGCAACAAAAAAAGCCTCTGGTAGGAGAATATGTCTTCCGCAAGAGCACTGATTTCTTTTTCACTCCCCCCCCCTCTCTACCTTGTGAACGCCCCCCTTATCCTTGGGAGCGGCAAGAGGTAGGAGGATATCCCCTTATCACCAAGGAATTTTTCCGCTGTAAAGGGAATCCTCTCAATCCGGTGGCAGAAAAAAAACGACCCGGCAAAGAGTCATTTTTCTATCGAGATTGCTCAGGTAACCACGGCCTTCCCTTACGTAAAGGGAAAGAGTTTGTCTACCCCTGCCTCCTCGATCTACTTAACTATATCCAAGAGCGATGCGAAAAACAGGTTGTGATCACCACAGGGCACCGCTGCCCCGTCCATAATATTTATGCTGATTCTAGCTCATTTAACTGGGGATCCAAACATATGCTCGGCGCTGAGGTCGATTTTTATGTCGAAGGGATGGAAAGAGAGTCGGACAAAATCATCACATTGATACAAGAGTTCTATGGAGAGGAACCTTTTAAACGCTATACGCAAGGTAACCTCAATGTCTCTACAGAGCCTTGGTACAATAAGGAAGTCTTTGTCAAACTCTACCTCGCAGAAGAGGGCAGAGATGCCGACAACCAACACCCTTATCCTTACATAGGTATCCAAGTCCGCTTTGACCGCGATACAGGGGAGAAGGTCACCTTCGACCAAACCCTTTCCGAAAACTACCTGCGTAATTAAAATATTATTTTTATATCCAAGATAATACCAAGAGCAAAAAATAAAGATACAAAGTCATGGTACGTAAGATGGCGTCTTAGATACCGTGAATTTGTGCCTTTATTTTTTGCGAATGGTATAATATAATCGACTATATTTCTACTGCGCA
>JBJXGG010000074.1:0-17855 GCA_046153495.1 Chlamydiales bacterium | reverse complement strand
ATTTCTTTTTGTTCTGCTGATCATGGGTTTTATCGGGTCTGAACGGGAGAGAGAGGATTTCAAAAGCCGCCTTCTGGATCAGGTCAGAGAGTGTATAAAATATAATGAGGAGATCGATCAAGAGCCTCCCCTGCTGCTTATCGATGCTCTCGAGAAAAAGAGCTACGTGCTGGAGCAAGGAAAAGATGATCTCAGAGTCAAATTTGTGCTTTCCCAAGGGTGTATTGAACATGTGCTTGCCTGTGCTCAGACGCTTGGCGAGATCACAGAACTGGTAGGAATGATCCATACCCCTATGCCTGCAACCCCCCTCTGTACCGAACCGACCGAGGTCGATACAGCGCTTTTAGATGAGTCGATGCGTCACGACCTCGATAAGCTCCTCACTCTCCGTTTCCGCGCCCAGATTGTTAGAGAGTATTTGACTAAAGGAGGAACTCTCTTTTGCCTCTATCCAAAAGGAGGGTTGGAAAAACGCACTATAAAACAGCAAGAGATTTATTTTCAGGAGCTTGCGAAATATCCCGCACACCTTTTTGACTGGGTGCTCCAGTGTGAAAAGATGGATCCCGATATGATCGGTGCTACCTATTTCTTTCGAGATAGAGAGGGAGATCTATATACCTTTTCTATTAAGGCACGTCAAGCCAATGATCCTCAAGAGCTTTTTGAGTGGGGGCTTTGGTTTGGTCTTGTGGAAGAGCAGCCAGTTCAGCGACGTATTTGCCACATCATGGACTATTTAAAAAGTTGTGGTGGCCCTACCTACGAGCAGTTCCGAATCTAACACCCTTACAATCAATCGGATATCACGAGCCTGCTCTTGTCTATATTAATTAATTAAGTAGGTGATGGGAGTCCTTGATTCCATTAGATAGATGTCTAACATACTTATAATTAATCTAATAAATATAGCTTATTTTTCGCGAATGGTATAAATAGCTGTTTTAAACTATCAATTAAACATTTTATTTTAAATTTTTAATGATCTAAAATTAGTTAAACGTAGAGTTAACAATTTTATTTAGGTATAGTTATGCAGCCTCCACATGGAATAGATGGTGATGAACGAAGGGGACTACCAGATGAACAGTCACAAGTAGGGCGCATGCCGACGGGTCAAAAGGTAACCGTTGGACCTCCTGCTTCTGAAAAAGGTTTTGGAAGGAAATTTCTCGACTTTATTGTTTGGCTCTTCACTTGTTGTTTTTCAAGACGACCGAAGGTGGATGAGGATGAAGATTCTCTTGCAGGACGTGTGAGCGGAGGAGGAACGGGGCTTCAGGTAGCGGAGACGACGTTGGGACGTTCTCCCAATCCATCATCAACTAGTGTTGGGAGTACTACTGCTGTTGCCAGACCGGTGTTTACTGGACCGGCTGTCCGCTCTGATTTGATGGATGCATGGCAAACCCGAATAAGCAGGGAACCTTTTCCTACCACCGCAGAAAAAACGACTTTTGTAGCAAGATTGCGTTCTAGTAGTGAAATAGCCGGTTCTTTTACTCCGGCAAGAGAGGCAGAGGGACGGCTCGCTGATGTAATTGAGGCAAGCCTCGTGTTAGATCAGGTCGCAGAATTAGAAGCGGCTTCTCGAGAAAATAGCTTTACGACAGAGGAGGAATGGAGGACATTTTGTGCCCGCGTAGCGGATCAAAAAGGGGTCTTAAGAGCTTTAACGCCTGCTATTGTGACAGAAGCAAGGAGCTGTTGCCAAAAATATCGTTACGGGGGATCAGGATCAGCAGATTTTGCAGTAAAACTTGATCAAGCTGTACGATTAGCTACTGATAAATTGAATACTCATATGATCGCATCTGCAGCCACTGAATTCGATAGGGTCTGCCTAGCTTCACCGGAAGCCAGGCAACTTCTCGAGATGGGAGGAAGCGGAGAGACGTGGGCTCGTTTGAGCGAGAGTGCAACACAGGCTGCACACCGCAGGTTGGAACACGCCGATCAAAGTGAGGCGGAACGTGCTTTTCAGAGATGCGAAACAAGACAAGGAGAGTTACGAACGCGTGTACATGAATTGTACGAACAAAAGCATGATGTACAAAAACTTTTGGTAGAGCAAGAGGGAAAAGTAAGGGATTTGGAGAGGCGGCTAATGAGTCTCACACCCTCTCCTACGGACGATGTAGTGAGAGGATACAGACTACATGATAAGGCAGTTGATACTTATCTGAGTGGAGTAAGGACGCTTCTGACGCTTGGGGAGAATAGTGCCATTGCATTCGAGGTAGACAGCACCAAGCTTTCGGGGCTAAGAATACAACGGTATGAAGCGTTGGCCACATACCTTGCCCATCTGCAAGCGGTCCCTCCTGATTTTGCAGAGATGGAACACCTCAAAGCGGGAGGACATGACATTACACCGAGATCTTCTCCTGAAGCTCGCCGCTATAGAGAGATTAGCCAAAGCGGGACAATGGTAGAATGGGAGAGAAGAAAGGCCGTTCTTTGGGCAGCATTAACGGAGGCACAAAAGACAGTGGAAGATGCGGAGCAAAGGCTACAAGCGGCATTACAACCAGGCAAGAGTGATGTCACGATCAGGGCGACCTCAATGTTTGGGAAAGAGAAAAAATTTGATGCTGCGGTGACAGCGCTTCATCAGGCGCGACTCGCCGCTGTAAGGTCTGCAAAGCAGGAATGTGATAGGAGCCTTCTCTCGGAGGAACAAGAGTTGTCTACAATGTCACAAACAAAAGCCCTCAATCAACAATTAGTTATTCAAAAGCGGGAATTAGAAGCAGCTAAGGCTGTGCGTGATGATAAGTTATATATGTTGGAAAGAGCACAAGAGGAGCAGGGAGCAGCTGCGGAGGAAAGTCGTGTTCTATCTACCAAACGTCCTGTAGAGGCTAGGGATATATTACTCAGAAGTTCACTACAGCCAGCTCGGGTGAAAGCTCTCACAACAGCGATACCTCAAATGGAAAGAAAAAGACTGCTTGAGGTGGTTATGGAGGTAGAAAAACGAAAAGCCTGGCTTGCTACACGTTCAGCGATCCCTTACGATAGCTTTGAGATAACAGAAGCTAACCAGGAGGCCGGCATTACTGCGTTTCTTGTCCTGTACAGAGAGCATACGGGACACAGCATGGAG
The DNA here is from genome assembly GCA_046153495.1 of Chlamydiales bacterium. Taxonomy (GTDB): domain Bacteria; phylum Chlamydiota; class Chlamydiia; order Chlamydiales; family JAAKFR01; genus JBJXGG01. Next base: position 14,743 of record JBJXGG010000074.1, on the reverse strand, counting down.
CGTGCTCAGGTGGCAGAGCTGATGAGCTAGTTGTCGATTAAATGGAGGTTTTGGAAAAACCTCTTGTAGCGGCGAAAGTATTAGGTATGGTAACCTCCGCAAAAAATGTGGAGGCTGCCAACGTGCAATTCAAATATCTTCTTTGTTTTCTCATCCCACTCTCTCTTTGTGCCCAGCCATTGCGGGAGCGGCAGCCGAACTGGCTTCCGCGCGTAAGAGAAAATTACTCTAACGGGAATCCTAAACAGGTGGTCTTCTTTGAGCCTGGTCTAGATGGGAAGGAAACAGCTGTTAAGGAGGTTCTTTTTCACTCCAATGGACGTTTGAAAAGCGAGAGTGATTTGGCTCCGGAAGGGGATATCGTCTACCATGGTGCTTCTATAGTTTTTCACCCAGAGGGGGAGGTGGCTAGACGAGCGTGCTATGTGCAAGGAGAGCTTGATGGGGTGGTCGAATCTTACTATCCGAATAAACAGTTGGAGAGTCGCGGTCTCTATAAAAACGGTGAGCGGGTTGGGGATTGGGTAAGCTACTACGCGAATGGAGTAAAGCGCGAAGAGGGAGTTTATGAAACAGGGAGACTCCATGGTGAATGGCATACCTTTTATGAGGATGGCTCACGATCCCAGCAGATCTATTACGTACACGGTCTTCCGCAAGGCGTTGCTTATGAATGGTATGCCATTGATGCTGCAGAAGGAGACTTGAAAGCGACACGTCGCTACGTCGATGGTTTGTTGCATGGGGATGGCAAGAATCCTGCGGTGATGTTGTACGGCCCTCGCGAGAGGCTGTTAGAGACGCAAGACTTTCGATATGGCAAGCCGTATGGCCTTCATTTGAAATATGCCCCTACAGGGATCATCACTTACAGAATGAATTATGTGGGTGGAGAGAAAGAGGGCGAGGAGCAATTTTTTCGAGCTGACGGCACACGAATCGGTTATGGCCGTTTTGCAAAGGGGAGGCCGATTGGGGAGCACAATCTTAATTATCACGAAGGAACGCTCAAAAAACGTGATCTCTATAATGAGGAAGGAGCGTTATTAGAGCCGATCACAGAGTATTTTGCCAATGGTCAGCTGCAAGCTACCTACTCTTTAGTCGGAGAGAAGTATGAAGGTCCTTTTCGAGAGTGGTTGGAGGATGGCATTTTGGTTACCGACTATATGTATTACTCTGGAAAACTTCAGGGAGAGCAAAAAGAATATCATCCGAATGGGCAGCTAAAACTAATCGCACACTTTGTCGATCATCAGTTTGACGGCTCTTATGAGGAGTGGTATGCAAATGGCAAGCAGAAATGTGTAAAGTACTACTCTATGGGCTCTTTGGTTGATACTTGTCAAGAATGGTATCCAAATGGGAGTAAAAGGTTAGAGACGTTTTTTGTAGCAGGTAAAGAGCATGGAAGGCACGAGGAATGGAGTGAAGAGGGTGTACTTGTCATCGATAGCTCTTATGTTCACGGCTATCCTGATGGTATTTTGAAAGTCTGGTATCCAAGTGGAGCGTTGGCGCAAGTAACGCACTTTGACCAGGGCAGTAGGGAGGGTGTCGAGGAGAAGTTTTTCGAAAACGGAAAACATCAAAGTTTAGCTCGCTATGTGCAAGACCGCTTAGATGGAGAGATTCAGAGCTGGTATGCAGATGGGTCGATCCAAATGTTGATGATGTATGAGAAAGGAACCCCTGTTGGGGAACATCGCGAATACTTTGCTCCTGAAGCGCCCGCTGTGTGTGGAAAACTGCACCGCGTCTACCACTATAAGGCAGGCAATTTGCATGGATTGCAAGAATCTTATCATTCCCAAGGAGAGCTAGCTGTCTCTCTTGCCTATGTCAATGGAGTCTTAGATGGAAAGAAAGTACAGTACGATGCAAAGGGTGAGTTATTAGAAGAGGCTTTTTATGTCCAAGGGAGGATGGAGGGGCGCTACTTCCAACGTAGCCCTGAGGGCGAAGAGCTTGTATTGCATTACCACGACAATGCGAGGCATGGACTTCATCAACTCTTCTACGCTCCGAAAGAGGGACGCAAAGTCAAAAAATTAGAAGCGAGCTATCAAAACGATAAGTTGGAAGGAGAGGTCTCTGAATTCAACGAGCAGGGAGCTAAAATCGCCTCGACATATTATAGAGATGGAAAGCGGGAGGGGATCGCCTCTCTTTATGCAGATAACGGCACTCTTGTGATGACCATGGAATTCCAAAACGATGTACGTTCTGGCAAGGCGGTCAGCTTCTTCCCTAGCGGCAAGATTTATCGTGAGGTGCATTTTGCCAATGACCTAAGAGACGGTCCCACCCATACCTATCATGAAAATGGCACGCTCGCGAGCATTTATAACTATGCTAACGATCAATTGAGCGGCCTTTGTCAGGAGTGGAATTATGAAGGCGTGCTAGTCTTTGAAGGGGAATATGATGCCAATCAGAGAGAGGGAAAATTCAATAAATATTATGATAACGGCTCTCCACGCATTCTCGCGACCTATCATAAAGATGAATTAGTAGGTGAAAAGAAAACTTTTGAGTCCCTTCAATAGTTGAGTTTCATAGCTCATTATGGTAAAATTGCTCTGTTGAATTTTACCATAAGGTTTATGCAAATGGGACGAGCGCAAGAACAGGATACTTGGAGTAAAGAGACCGGCTATATTTGGTCTATGATTGGATCAGCGGTAGGTTTCGCCAACATTCTAAGTTTCAGCGCTCTTTGCTACAGAAATGGGGGAGGAGCTTTCCTTATACCGTATATCCTAGCTCACCTCATCGTAGGGCTTCCCATGCTATTTTTGGAAGGGATCATTGGACAGCATACAAAACTCCCGACTGTCTCTGCTATGGGGAATGTAGCAGGTAATCAAGGGAAAATCTTCGGTTGGATTGCGGTATTGGCATGCGCTACAATTGGGGGATTTTATATGGTCCTTACCGGATTTTCCGTTGCCTACACTTACTTTTCAGCCGCAGGCTCTATCGGAGCAGATACCGCCTACTTCTTTAAAAATAGTTTTTTACACGATTCTGGTAGTATTACCCGTTTTGGTGGATTAGCGGTGGGGGTATTTATTTCGACGATGATCGTAGCCATTTTTTCTTGGGCCGTTTTAGCGAGAAATATTCGCTCCGGCGTGGAGAAGCTCTGCACGATTTTTCTCCCGCTCTTGGCATTGATGATCGGGGTATTTTGCGTTGCGACCTGGTTTTTGCCAGGAGTCTGGATGGGTGTCTATCACTATCTTGTCCCGGATTTTTCTCGTTTAGCCGACTGGACGCTCTGGCGAGATGTGTTTGGACAAGTTTTTTTTAGCCTTTCGTTGGGGCTTGGCATTGTCACTGGCTATTCTCGTCACAATCCGCGAAACTTTAGTATTCCTCGGGCGATGTGCAAGGTAGCCGTGGGTGACTTTCTCATCTCTTTTGTATCAGGTTTAGCGATTTTTGGTTGTATTGGCTTTATGAGTACGAAAAGTGGTGTAGCCTTTTCGGACCTTCTCTCATCTGATAGCGCTTTTGAGATTGGATTCGTGATTTTCCCCATGATTTTGGCTCAATTCGGTGAGGTAGCTAGTCGTATTATAGGACCTCTTTTCTTCTTTTGTATCTTTATTGCTGGGGTGACGGGAGTCTTCTCGATAGCGGAGAGCGTAGCTGGGAACATTGAGGTGGAGTTCAACAAGAGTAGACGTGTTTCTGTAGCAATTGCGATGGCGTTGATTTCTTGTTTGGCGATCCCATTCTGTATGGGTAACGGGCAGCATATAATTGGCGCTATGGCTCCTATGGTGCTCGGCAATGTGATGCTTATTGGGGGCTTCGCAGAGATTATACTTTTTATTTTTTTATCGAAAGCGATTTCTCGAGACGGGATATGGTACAATAAATCTGGGGGTCGTACTCTTGTCTACCGTGCCTTATGTTTCTGTGTATTACCTCTTTTCATGCTAATCTTTTTAGGGGCGCTCTATCAGGAGATTGCATCCGGCGTTCATATTAATGAATTAGTGAGATGGATTTGGTTTGCCCTTGTCATAGGGATTTCAGCAGTACTCGCATACAAGAAGAAGAGCGTGCCAGTATTCTCTGAGAATAACTAGTCATCACGCTTTCTCAATTTAATCGACTATATTGCTTGAGGATAGCTAGACCGATCTTTCTGGTACTTTTTAATTGTAGATGTTGTAAGGAGAGATCATTGTAGAGGGTGTCTTCAATAAAGAGTTCTCCCTCATCCGCCAGCAGTGGTAGGGTATCGCAAGCGGTAATCACGCTATCTCCTAGATACTTGCCATAGGGAGGGTCGGCGAAAATTAGGTCAAAGGGGCCCTCCATTTTTTTGAGAGCAACTGTCACATCCAATGAGAGGATTGTCACTCGGCTCTCTTCTCGAAGGAGGGAGACATTCTTTTTGATTGTTTGGAGAGCTTCTCTGGCATTTTCTACGAAGGTGACGTGGTTCGCCCCTCTTGAAAGCGCCTCTAGCCCCATCGCACCGGCTCCTGCAAAGAGATCGAGAAAACGCGCACCTACTATACTATTTTGGCAGATGTTAAAAAAAGATTCGCGCAATTTGCCCAAAGAGGGACGGGTTTCGTTCCCCCGCGGAGAGAGTAGTCGAATGCCTTTATATTTACCGCCTATGATTCGGATCATTTAAAAGAGGGACAGGTAGATTGAGAGGGGTCAAAAGCTGCTCGGCTCCCTCTAGATGTTTGATATTCCCATCTTCTAAGAAGCGCTCATAAAACTCTTGGGCAACAAGTTGAGTCCACGCCTTTTCGATTGCAGGTGAGCCACGGCGCGCTTCAGAAAAGGAGATATGCTTTTTAATGTCAAAGTGCGAGTCGTAGTAGTTACCTTGCAAAAAGAGCACAAAATCGGAGAGCCGGTTCGTCGAGCCGTAAATGACAAAGGGGCGGTTCTGATAGAGGTAGGGAAGGCGAGAGGATTTAGGTTGTAGGATGATCGACATCTGTTTCTCTTTTGGGATTGCTGTAGCGGTCATCCTCTTGCCAATAGGATTACGGATCATCTTCAAAAGCTGAATAAATCTCTCCGAAATATCGGAGGGATTCATGGCATAGACAAGAGCACCTTTGTTAAAATTGCTGAGTAGGTCGAGAAGAGGGAGGTTGTTTCCTCCACCCGATGCAATACTAAAAAGGGAAATTTTCCCCTCATTTTGGCACGTCCAACCCCCAATTGTTTGCCGCTGCTGCTCAATCGGTAGATAGGAATCTCCATCAGAGAGAAGAATCGCTGTATTCACCTCATGATCCGAAACTTGCTGGGGAATAATTTTTCCAAGAGAGCTGTAGAGTTCTGTGGCAGCAAAAAAGCCGCCATGTTGCTGCTCTTGCAAAAACTCCCGAGCACTAGCTACACTTTCATGATTCCAAGGTAGGTTGTTCTGTGAAAAACGGGTGACTTGGTCATCAAAGACCAAAATATTGAAGGTATCTCTTGGCTTGAGATAGTTCAAAGCTTCGGATACCATTCGTTTATTGACGATGAAGCGTCCTCGGGGAATCGAGTTCGAGCGGTCAATCAAAAAGTAGTAATTTTGTGAGATACGTTTGAAAACAACGTCTTGCTTAGGCGTAAAGATTATTTTGAATACATAGCCTGGACGATTTTGCTTCTGAGCATATTCTACGTCGACATCAAAATGTGGGCTATCCGCAATCTCCCCTTTGCCTTGGTAGCTTCTCTCTTCTTGGAAACAATCTAAAAGAGGAAGCTCACTCGCAATCAGTGCTGGAATGACCGAAATGAGAGGATTGCCATCTAGCAAACTATACAAATCTTCGTCAGAGGGATTTACCACAAGGCTCTCTTCATTCAGAGAGAACCCCTCTTGTATCTCAAACGTCGGCGAAGCCTCAGGAAAGGCGACCAAAGGCATCGGCCCAAGTTCAGGAATCAACTCATGTAGTTCCTCTTTAATTTCCCGGGGAGCTTGCTCGATATGTTCAAAAATCTGGGCCAAAAGAGCTGTACGCTCCTTTTTTTGTAAAATGCCCAAAGCTTCATCATAAAAAAAATGCATATTGCCCAAATGAGAGGTCGAAGAACCACGAAAAGAGTGGTTATGCAATAAAAAAAAGAACAAAAGATGCACACCAACAGAGGCAGTTAGGACGATGTAGAGGATTTTTTTATGCATTAGTGGAGAAACATTTCCTCTTTTGCCTTTTCACTTAAATACTTCGACACGGCATATTTCCCCTGAGACAGCGTGGAGAAAAGCGCGCGAGCCGCTCCTCTATTTTTTTCAGTCTCGTTCGCATTTCTTTCAGCAAGAGATTTTTGCGCCTTTAACATATAGATCCTTGCATCGATATAACGCATATAGGCCTCAAATACTAGGTCTTTCTCTGGCAATCGGCCTCGCGTTTCGTGATAATCTTTGGACCAGATATCATTTTCCAATGTAAAGTGATCCTTGATTTCTTGGAAGAGGGCCGATAATTCGTCCTTGGTAAGGTAGGGTAGCTGAAAGTCGATAAAGTCGATGGCTGCTTCGAGATGGATCGGTTCAGTTAGGATGCATTTTTTTATCCATAAATCGCGAAGCTTCTTCAGGATAGGTTCTATTTTCTCTTGTTCGGCCTCTTGGGGTAGAAGCTCATAAGAGAGGCGGGCTAGCTGTAGAGTCGCTTTGAGGGCTACCTCACTCTCTTGCGCTTTTTCTAATTTCTGAAACATTAGAGAGGATTGAAAGAGCTCTCCCTGGCACTTATAGCTACATGCTAAAGCGAGTTGTACCTGTTCTGCGAAGGAGGTAGCCGGATCTAAATTTGCGGCTAACTTCTCTAACAGAGCGCTTGCGCGTTGATGCTCTTCTTTTTCTACATAAAGGGAGGCTAACATAAGCGACTCGCGGGGGAATCGGAGTATTTGGGCGGGGGTATCCAATAGTTGCTCAAAGATTTCGATGGCGCGTTCTTTATTTTTCTCATTCTTAGTGAAGCGGTGGGCGAGCCATAATCTGTTTTCTAAAGAGACGGGAAAAGTATGGATAATTTGATAGAGATGCTCTTCTGCAGCAGAGGTACTTTGGGGATCATTTTTCTCTTTTGCTAGATCGAGATAGGCATTAAAGAGATGAAGATGCAACCGATCCTTTTCTGGAAGGAAGGGATTTAGAATGAGAGCTCTTTCTCCATGTCGAATAATCTCTTCGGGGCAACATCCCATTTTTAAGTTACAGAGAGTTAAAAGAGAGTGTACCTCACTTTCCTCACTTCTCTCGTATTTTTGGAGTAATGGGAGAGCATCTGCATATTTTTCGAGTTTAATATAGGCTTTTGCCAAAAGAATTTGTTGTGCAGGTAGCTCATCTTCGGACAAAAAACCAGCATCCAAGGCCTTCTCAATATTTTCCGCGAGTGTGCTATAGCCCTTCTCTTTGTCGACAAGGGAAAGAGAGAGATCAATAGCAAGGCGCATGATCTCTTCGGTAGGGGTAAAATGGGCATTATAGATCTGTAAAGCCGCGTACGCCTCTTGCCATTGCTTGTCCTCTACAAGAAGGTGCACTTTTTCTCGCAACGCTCTCTCTAATATTGCCTCGGTATAGCGACCTGCGATCACCTCGTCTATGAGCAAGGCTGCTTTTTCTCTATCTTGCACTGATTTGTAGGCTAAAAATCGGATAAGGGCAGCCTCACCTATCTCTTCAGGGTATCGGGCTTGGATAGACGAAAAACTATTTTCTACTAAAGTTAGATCTTTTCTCTCTTTCGCGCAGATTAAAAGAGCGAAAAGAGCGCTCTTGTCGTGCGGATAGAGGAGTCCCTGATCGAGGCTCGTCATTAGGGGAAGGATAGCCTCTTTGAACCCATTCTCTTCGTAAAGGACCATTCCTGTGTAGAAATGGAAAATGGGGAGACGGTTAGATGGCAGAGCGCTGAGGAAAAGATCTCGCTCCAGCAGAAGAGGTTTCCAAGATTTTTGTCGGGCTAAGAGTTGCATCCAATGATAAGCAGCCTCTTTATAGTGTTTCCCTCCTTTAATCGTGATCCGACGAAAGGTTTCTGTAGCCTCTTTTTCATTGAATCGAGAGAGCATCATCGCGGCATGGAACAATACCTCTTCATTATCGGGCTCTGTTTGCGCAATCTCTAAGTAACGCTCCGCCGCTTCTTCGTATTTACCTAAAAAACGATAGATCTCTCCAATCGCTAATTTGGCGTGATGTCCTAATTTTTTGTGAGAGAGAAGATTTTCGTAGTATGGCAGCGCCTCATAGACCAGGGCATCAGAGGCCTCCTCTCCCTGTGCATACTGCGCGAGGGTCAGAGCCTCACGGAAAGCACTCTCAGCAAACAAGAAAGAGGCCTCCTCCTTTTCTCCTGCACTTACATAGGGGAGGGCAATCGAGAGTTCTTGGTAGAGAGAGGAGTAGTGTTTGAGTTGATAAAGAGCTTGCCACCGCTTTAGCCTCACCCCTTCCTTCATGTCTTTATCCACAATCATCTCAAAAGCAGCAAGCGCTTCGGGAAAATTCTGTTCAATCAGGGCCGCATTCCCCAACATCGTGTAAAAATAGTCTCGTTGTGCCGAGTGTGGGAACCTTTCTAAAAATATCTTTGCTTGATTTTTTGCTATATCATACTCATTCTCTTTCCAAAGCTTGAGGAGGCGGCGGATGAAGAGAGCCTCATTTTCAGGCGAATCAAGGCTTTCGGGATCAATAGAGAGTTTTTGTTCTTGATTCCGCTGACGACGACTCTTTTTTATTGGCTGATCGATGGGATATAGAGAGGAGCAAAAAAGAGTGAGAACGGCAAGTGTAGAGAGGCAAAGATACATAGTCTTCATTATAATCCCAAGAATTGATATGATGTCACTCTTTAGCTCTTAAAGCAAGAAAAGGATGGAATATGGGGCTTCTTTTTGCCATTCTGGCAGCGTTCTTTGCCGCGTCATGCAATCTGTGTATGAAAAAAAGTATTGATGCGGGAGGTTCAAGTCGTGCTTATCTAATGATTCAGTTTACTTTTTCCTTTTTCGTGATGATCTTACTCAATCCTGTACGCACGCATACATATGGCTGGTCGACGAGCTCCATGGCGCTGGGTCTGATAGGGGGTGTGCTTTTAGGGATTTTTATGTGGGGGTTGGGTAAAACCTTAGAGAAGGGACCTCCGGGGCTCTCCTTGGCGATTTTGAATAGCTCCTCTGTGATGCCAGCTGTTGTGCTTTTAGTGCTTTTCGGTGTGGTGTATGGCCATACATATAATCTGTGGAATGCTGTAGGCTCTCTTTTTGTGGTTGGGGGCATTCTTTGGGCCGGCTGGACTTCTGAGAAGAACCCCAACAAGAAGAGTTGGATCTTTTTTATGATATTTGTCTTTTTGCTACACGTAGCCTTTTTGGTCTACTTACAGTGGTGGGCGATGATATTGCATCCCTCGCTTCCCCTTTCACGAGTTCTCCCTTTTCATATTGCGACGAAGAATGTCCAATGGTTCATGCCGGCTGTTTTCTTTGCTGCCGCTATTTTCCAGTGGATTGTCTATCTCAAAAATGAAGATCGTCTCCCCAATCGCTCAGAGGTGGTCTATGGCTTTATGGGTGGGGTGACGAATGCTGCTTGTACTTTCTTTTTGATCTTGGCGCCGCAAGTAGCTACAGCATGGCAAAATGCTATGCTCTTTCCGATCTACTCCGTCTGCATCATCCTATTCTGTAATTTCTGGGCCCAAATCCTATACAAGGAGAGAGTGAACGGGGTAGCCAACACCGTTTGTGTCTTTGGTCTGATTTTAGGGACAGTGGCTTGGTCAAATTTTTAACCGTAAAACTTAATTAAGCTCTCGGCCTTTTTGTAGTTTGTTTGTCGCAGTGTCTCATATACGCGCAGCCCCTGGGCATTTTTCCCCTGCTGGAAGTAGAGAACGCCTAATTTAAAGAGGGTATCTTTATCGTCGGGACGCAATTTCAATACTTGCTCGTACTCTCTAATTTCTTCTTCTGGCATTTGAAGGTCGTGGTAGCTGTATGCAAGTTGGATATGCACCCACGGATCATTTGGGGCATAATCGTTGAGAATTTTGAACTCTTCAATGGCTTTTTCCGCGGTGGAACGGAATTTTTCCTGGGTTGTTTCAGAGAACCGTTCAGGATGGATCCACTTCTCTTCATCGTAGCCTGAATATTTCTTGGGATCTGTATAGAGACTCGATAGCATTACGTAGGCGTTGGCAAGGGCGGCATGAACCTCAAGGTTAGTGGGTTCACACTTGACCACTTTGATGTGCTCATCGATTGCAGCTGTTAGGAGAATCTCCTTCATTTTATGCAGATCCTTCCAGTGACAAAAACAGCTGAACTTCTCAAGAGTGGGAGTGAGAGATTTCAGAAAAAAGGGAGGGGCATAGAAACCATACTCTCTCTCATGTAGAGTGGAAGCAAATTTGTGTGCTGCATTGGCCAGCGCAATATGGTGCTCAGGAATACCCTCCTGGTACCGGATGACCTCTTTGCATCGGCTCAAATACTCCTCTATCAAATCCATGAGATGGTCTGGTTTTTTTGCCTGTAGATAAAGACGGAGGACAAAATAAGAGAAAAGAGTGAGAAAAAAGAGTGCCAAGCTAAAAGCGAGCACAGTCGATTGAGAGAGGAGAGCAAAAAATGAGATGAATAATCCGATTTCTACTGTGCCGATCAAAAAAAAGATAGAATTAAAAATAATATAGGCACGCAACAGGCGATTAAGAGAACGTAGTGTGGGAGACCAAAGCCTCTGTACAGCAGCGTAAGCGTGTTGCTTATTGAAAGCGATATCTGAAGTAGTCATAGAGTAGTCTACATGAGCAAAGATATCAAATATATTTTTTCAACAATTTTTTCAATCATCTTCATTGAAATGATCAGAATTATCAATCTGTACAAGATGCTGGCTATTATGGGAGGCACTATAAACTTCGCTAAATGCAATCGCCTTTTCGACAGTTGCATCTATGGTAGAGAGCCCTCTCAGCAGATTGAGAGCTTTCTCATAATCACCTAAGTGGAAGGCGCTCAATCCTACCAATCGCAAAGCTCTTTTGTTGGTGGGATCAAGTTTTAATACCCAAGAGGCGTGTGACTTAGCGGCAGCCCAGTTTCGAGCATTGAAAAGGTATTCTGCATCGGCCAGATGGTTAGCTAGTTTCTCAGAGCAGACAAGATCCTTAATGGTGACATCGAAATAATCCAACGCATCGTGAATTAACGAAAGCCGTTCAATCATGTTGCTATTCTCAGCGGCAGCATAGAGAGTAGTTAAGAAGTGTTCTACAGATCTTCTGCAAGCCATTTTATCATCACTCAATTCAATGGCAAGCTTCATCAACCGGGTACCTTTCTCCTCGGATCCCTCATTTCTCCAAAGTAGTTCACCTTTGTGCAAAAGCTGCATAGCCATCCGGTCACATTCTTCACGGTCTTGTCCGAGGTACTTCCAAAAAGCGAGATAGCGACGTGTTGCATGCACATTTTCTGTATCTTCATGAATCCGCAAAAAGAGTTCTTTCGACGTGAGAGCCGCTACCTGCTTTGCTATTAAGCTGGGTGAAGGAGAGAGGGCGGCCAAATGAGACCATAGATAATAGAGCGACTCTATCTCTTGATTTTGCGCCGCTGCTTGTGTAGCGGCCAAGAATTTTTCTGTTATCAAAGAGTGGAAAAAAGAACCTTGGAACTCGCTGCAAATTTCTTGACATAGCTGGAGATTCTCCGCCTCAGGTCTCGAAATCAAGGCGAGAGTCAAATGGTCTGCAATACTATTGATAGCCTCTTCAGCGCTCCAATCTTGTAATACATGTACGAAAGTTAAACCCCATCTCTTGGTTTCTAGATCGACCGGAGAGGTCAGCAGCTTTTGTGCCTCCTCGCATAGGTGAAAAACTACCCGATCCTTCTCTCGTTCATATCGTTCATTCTTGCCGGCGCGCTGAAAATAGAAATTAGCCAGCTTGTAATAAGAATCTCTCTCTCCCAGAGGGACCTCGCCCGCCTCCTTTAAATAGGTAAGACCTAAAAAGAGAGTAGCTAATTGGTGATAATGGAGGGGATCATTCTTTAATTGGTGGTTTTCTCTCTCAAGAATCTCTCGACTACTCAAGATATCACCCTCTTCTGTCAAACAATGCGCCATATGCAGTCTTCTCCAACTTAAGGGAAAACATCTATCGATCACGACTTCTAGCCACTGCGAATTTTTTACGGTTGGCTCGGGAGAGAACGTAGACCAAAATCGGAGAGCATCTGCGTATTGATTTTGTAGGTAGTGCTTCAGCCCTTCGAAGAAAATCAAAACGGGATTATCCGATGAGAAGCGACGCGCACGATCAATTAAAGGAGAGAGCTCTTCATCTTGATGGGTGAAGTAGGCGTTGACCGCCTGTGAGAGATAGGCCTCTAAGAAGATCTCTTGCTGATTGGTCCTCTGGGGTTGTTTTAAGAGAGCCTGCAACAGATACTCAGACTCCTTAAAATGACCCTGCACCTGCGCTAAATAACTGTGATATAGTGCAAGGGGAAACGTTAATTGCGTTGCCTCTTCTAAACTCTTTGCTGCAGCTGAGTACTCCCCCTCTTTTAAAGCGGCAAAAGCTTTCTGAGGGAGGTTTTCCTCCTTTGTGCAAAGGTGGTAAGTGAAAGCTGCCCCCGCAGCGACAGCAACAAAAACAAAGATGCTAACGATTCTCTTCATATCAACAATCCTCAGCTGAAATGTAGCACTGCAATTTGTTTACATCAATTTAAAAGAGAGAAGAAAACCATAAAAAACTATCTTCTACGAAAACGCTAAATATAATGAAGATATTGTTAAGGTAGAAAGAAAATAGCTTTTTTCTTGATTAAGAAGAAAAAAAGCATGCAAGATTTAATAAATTCGTGTTAAAAGTGATATTGACTGGAAAATCCATTTTTTAGATATGTGAGCCGGTAAGAAGAATAGTTAAGTAGTAGAGTTACAGGAGTTATGTAATGAGTCAAAAGAAATCTATATTACTAATTGAAGATGAAGAAGACATAGCTGCGTTGATCAAGCTGCAGGCGGATATTTCCGGCTATAAGCTCTACGTTGAGACGGACGGGATAAACGGGTTTCGTGCGATTGAGCGTGACAAACCAGACCTCGTGATTTTGGACATTATGTTGCCTGGACAAAATGGTTTAGACATTTGCCGGAAGATGAAGCACAATCCAGAATTGAAGACGATTCCTGTCGTTATTATTTCAGCCAAAAATGAGGAATTGGACGTCGTTTTAGGTCTCGAGTTAGGGGCGGATGATTATGTGGCTAAGCCTTTTTCACCGAAAATTCTCTTTTCGCGCATTAAGGCGGTTCTCAGACGAGGGCGGGAAACACAAAAAATCATGAAGACGCTTGCTTTTGGAGACTTTACCTTAGAAGTAGACCGGTATCTATTGCGGAAGAAGGATAAGTATATTCCCGTTACTCTCTCAGAGTTTGGCATTCTGCGCCGTTTTTTAGCAAATAGGGGCAAGGTGTTGACGCGTAATCAGCTTTTGGATGATGTGCAGAATGATGATGCCTTTATTATGGACCGTAACATCGATGTGCATATTGCTTCTCTACGTAAAAAATTAGGCCCTAATTTCCATTGGATTGAGACTGTGCGAGGTGTTGGTTATCGATTTAAAGAAGAGGAAGATCTAGCCATATTGAATGGCTAGTCTACTCTTTTGGATGACGTTGTAGGTCTTTTGTGTCAGAGACTTTGCTCTTAATCCTCATGTTGGCGAGGGCCATCATTGAACCACCGAGCACAACGAATCCACCACCAGCCGTGCCGAGGCTTTTCATTGCTGTCTCTATTAGACGCAAAGTGTCTTTAGGATCGGTAACTGGCTCTTGCGGGGTTATATATCTCGGGTTGCCAAAATGTCCTTTAGAATCGGCGACATGCCATTGCGGGGTTATATATCTCGGGTTGCCAGTATGTGTTGGAAGCACATTTTGATCAGCTGGTAACGAAGCTTTCTGAACACCATAAAAGATAGCCATACCGATAAGCGTTACAGTAGCGGAGATTGCTAGCACAAGTAGCATCTGCCCAGCGAACTTTATATCGTGATGTCCCGGGATTTTTCTCCCGGTCATAGCTTCCATAAATACCTCACTTATGCTTGTATGCTTAAAGATGATTTTCGTTGTATGCTTTGATGTTGATGAACTATGCCCACTATTGTTCCCCCCAACAAGAGAGAACCGCCAGCAATTCCGCCCAAGGCTTGTAACGCCTTTTGTAAGCGTGGAATATCTTTTGCAAGAGATGCCATGTATTCTTTGTTATATTCAATTTGTGCGAGGCGCTCTTCCTGTGTCCACTTTTGACCGGGGCACCAACTATTGTCTTTCAGCTCTTGATTCCATCGCGAAAGATCCTGTGCTTTCCACTCCATAGCCCCATATACTATCGATGAGATAGCTAAAGCTACGGTAGCGACTATACCTACTCCAAACAAGACTTGGGCTGTTCGCGTATATTTATTGTCTACATGAGTAGAAACAGATGGGGTGTGATCCATAATATACTCCATTTAATTGATTTACATACATAAGTATAATAAAAAATCATAAATATAAAATTAAATTACCATTAAGGAAAAATTAATTTAATTTAATTAAAAATTTTAATTTTCTTTATAAAAAAGATTAATATAAAAGTGATTCCTAACAGCATGAGAGCGGAGCTAAAGGGGAAGTGGG
>JBJXGG010000054.1:0-3623 GCA_046153495.1 Chlamydiales bacterium | reverse complement strand
TGATTGAGGTTAAAAGGGGAGTATAACTCTTTCATCAACGCGATCACCCGAGGGTTGTCGGCACCGATCACGATGCGATCAGGCTTCATGAAATCATTTACCGCGTCTCCCTCTTTCAAAAATTCGGGATTAGAGACCACATCAAACTCTACGCTAACACCCCTATGCGCCAAGGTCTTTGCGATCACATCGGCCACCTCTTTCGAGCTACCCACAGGGACCGTCGACTTGTTAACCACCACTTTATAGTCATTCATGTGCGACGCCATCTGCGCAGCGGCCGCACGCACATAACTCAAGTCAGCAGAACCATCTCCTCCTTCTGGTGTAGCCACAGCAATAAAGCAGAAAAGCGCCGAAGCGACCGCCGTTGTGTAGTCTGTCGTAAAATGGAGGCGAGATTCTGCCTGGTTACGCCGTACAATCTCTTCTAACCCAGGCTCAAAAATGGGGATAATCCCCTCTTGCAATAGTTGGATTTTGGCTTTGTCGATATCAAGACACGTCACCTGATGCCCCATCTCAGCAAAACAAGCACCCGTTACCAACCCTACATAACCCGTTCCAATGATTAATATTTTCATCTCCCAGAAACGATAGTTGTTTGCAATTTATCCGTCTAGAAAATTAGTAATTATTCAGGTAGGTAGTGTGAGCTTAAAATCTTGATTATTAGGTGCATATTTTTTCCAAAAATGCGAGCTCATAGCCGAAAAGGCGCTATTAGTGAACATTTTTGGAAAAACAGATGCCCTAAGAATCTGATTTTAAGCCATAATGCCTAGCGAAATAGTTACGAAAATTAGACTGCTACTATGCAAAGAAAAATCCTTGTCGCCGGAGGAGCTGGCTTTGTTGGCTCCCACCTCTGTAAAGCTCTTTTGGAAAGAGGAGATTCTGTCATTTGCGTCGACAATTTTCATACCGGCTCTGCTGCCAATATCGCCGATTTACACGCCTATCCAGGCTTTGAATCTCTCACGCATGATATTTGCTATCCCATTTATACTGAAATAGATGAGATATACAACCTTGCCTCTCCAGCCTCTCCCATTCACTATCAAAACGATCCTATACAAACAACAAAAAGCAATGTGATGGGCGCGATCAACCTCCTCAATTTAGCGGACCAGACTGGGGCTAAGATCTTGCAAGCTTCTACGAGTGAGGTATATGGAGATCCCTTAGTTCATCCTCAAGAAGAGAGCTATTGGGGGCATGTCAATCCCATTGGCATTCGAGCCTGTTACGATGAAGGGAAGCGGTGTGCGGAGACACTTTTTTTTGATTATTATCGAGAAAAAAAGGTGCAGATCCGTGTGGCGCGCATTTTTAATACCTACGGTCCTCACATGCACCCTCATGATGGCCGTGTCGTTTCGAATTTCATTATGCAGGCGTTACAAAACCAACCGATCACGATTTTTGGCAACGGGAAGCAGACCCGCTCTTTCTGTTATGTCTCGGATCTTGTGACGGGGCTCCTCTTACTGATGGATTCAGAGGAGATAGGCCCTGTGAATTTAGGTAACCCCTACGAGTTTTCGATGTTGGAATTAGCAGAAAAGATTTTATTAGCAACGAAATCTTCTTCTGGAATCTCTTTCAAACCGCTTCCGAGTGATGATCCAAAGCAGCGGCAGCCAGACATCACAAAGGCCCGAAAGCGACTAGGTTGGCAGCCTACCATCTCTCTAGAAGAGGGGCTTGCAAAAACTATTGAATACTTTAAGGAGACATCTCTTTTATGCTCGTTTTAATCACAGGCTGCGCCGGTTTTATTGGCTTTCACACCGCGCTTGCCTTACAAAGTAGGGGCGTCCGAGTAGTCGGTCTCGACAATTTTAACGACTACTATGCACCTAAATTAAAGGAAAGGCGTGCCGCTCTATTGGAAGACAAGGGGATTAAAATACATCGACTCGATTTGTCAGAGGTGGACACTCTTTTTACCCAGTACAACTTTACGCATGTGTTAAATTTAGCGGCTCAGGCAGGTGTTCGTTATGCGCGCAAAAATCCCCATGCTTACATTCATAGCAATATCCAAGGATTTCTCTCTCTCCTTGAGGCTTTGAAAACACGCCCCCATATTAAGCTTGTCTACGCCTCTTCTTCTTCGGTGTATGGCTGTAACGAAAAAGTTCCCTTCTCCGAAAAAGATCACACTGATAAACCAGCCAATCTCTATGCTGCCACGAAAAAGGCGAATGAATTAATGGCTTATAGCTATCATCATCTCTATGGGATTGAGGCGATTGGACTGCGATACTTTACCGTCTATGGCCCTTGGGGCCGCCCTGACATGGCCTATTTCTCCTTCACGGAAGCGATTGTGGAGGGCCGCCCGATTCACCTCTTCAATGAGGGAAAAATGCGGCGCGATTTTACCTACATTGATGATGCCGTGGCCGCCACACTTCAAGCGTTAGAATACAAGGGGAGTTGTGAAGTATTTAATATTGGCAATCATCATGTCTACGAATTGATGACACTTGTCTCTATTTTGGAAAAAGAGTTGGGGAAAGAGGCGATCAAAGTGTTTGAAGCGCCGAGCGCTGGCGAGATGGAGAGAACATATGCTGACATCTCCTTGGCCCAAGAAAAATTATGTTTTGCCCCCAAAACTTGTCTGGAAGAGGGTTTGACGCACTTTATACAGTGGTATAAATCGACTATAAGAGTTCCTCGAACACAAGAGGCAAAGCGTGCGTGATATCGGAAGCGACCATGGCAGGAGAGGTAATATCTAGAGCGGCTAATTCGCCCGCTCTGCCATGAAAATAGTTGGCTAGAAGAGCCGCTTGCAGTGGGTCATGCGTACTCGCTAGAAAAGCGGCTACGATTCCAGTTAATACATCGCCACTACCTGCTGTAGCCATACCCGGATCTCCGCAAGCAGAGATGTAGGGCTTCCCTGTGAGAGGAAAAATAAAGGTTGGCGCTCCTTTGAGAACCAGTGTGATCTGCATTTTTTCCACATACGCCTTACAAGCCGCATGAAACTCTCCTACTGGAGGGTTGTCCTCCCTGTGCAGCAGCCGCTTCATCTCTCCATAATGTGGAGTAATAATCGCTTGAGGAGGTAATGGGATTTGGTGGGCAGCGATAAGCGTGAGCGCTTCCGCATCAATCACACAAGGCTTATTTAATTTAGGGAGCACCTCTTGCAAGAGAGCGAGTGTTTTAGGAGAGGTGCCAATTCCAGGCCCAATAAAACAACTGCTTGCCCGCTCCATGATCTGAAGAATTTCTGCAGCGCTGTGATATCCTTGACGGATGATCTCCGGGGGGGCGGCAGCCAGCTCACTCTCCATGCCCGCGGGGTGCAAGAGGCGGACAATCCCGGCGCCTGAGCGCAGAGCGGCAAAACTGGCTAAGATAGGCGCGCCGGGCATTCCAGGAGAGCCCCCTAATCCCACGACATAACCGGCCTCATATTTATGTCGTGTCCGTTTGATGGGAGGTAGCATGTCGCGCACCATCTGCTCATCCACGAGGATAAAATCGGCACATGCTTGGTCGACCAACTCCTTTGCCAACCCGAAATTATGCACAGCAAAACGTCCTATCTGCTCCCAAGCAAAAAAACATCCCGTTTTAGGGAGTCCTAAAAAGAGGGT
>JBJXGG010000030.1:0-9633 GCA_046153495.1 Chlamydiales bacterium | reverse complement strand
CATTTTAAGCTCACACTACCAGCTTGTGTCATAGCCAAAAAATTCTAAAAAAGGGGTGAAATAGGGTTTAGCCAACTGGATATGCTCTGAATGAAAATGCTCTTTCCACCGCCCAGTCTCTCCTCTATGACATCCCCATCCGCCAAAACACCCTACGGCTAATTTGAGCAGCTCTTCGTCAGTGAGGTCGCGATGTAAAAACTGAGCAATTCTGCGGATTTCATGCAATTGGTCTTCCTGATTACCACCCCCCTTTGGTCCCACAAGCTTTTCGAAACGTGTGATTAACACATTTTTCCGATCTAACAGGGGGAGATATTGTTGTAAGCAGAGGGTATCCAGAAGAACAGCAGAATGGCCCCATTTTTCGGGTTGAAAAAAGGAGGAGAGTTTTTCGTTGTATGATAGGTTCATCCAGCGGTTGCCTAGAGCTTTCCTGCTAAAAGGGAATGAATCAGGGTATCTGCGTATAGCTTTATCAAGACGAGAGATTGTGATGTCGCGGACATCTCTCACATGAAAAATAATGCGTTTATTAAGTAAGAGAGAACTCCGATTGTTGAAAAAAGGACGGATGTGTTCTAGATAAAACTCTTTCTTGGGAAGCCGAGGCCGATATCCCCAGTGCGCTGTGTATCCTCCCAACTCAGGTTGATTCAGTAGAGTGATCATCATGTGCGTCCCACTACCCGGGAACGTGACAAGAATAAAGTCACCTGCAAACACGAAGGAGGTCCACAATAAAAATAGCAGTAATAGGAAAAAATTTTTCATTTATGAAAAGAAGATTAAGAAAAGCACTTTTTAAGTGCAAGGTTTTTGAAAAACTCTTGGAATTTAGTGAAAACGGAGGTAGACTTTTTTCCAAAGTGAGGTAAGAGATGGAAAAGAAGACACGAGCACAAGTCAGGATGCGATACGAAGATGCAGAATATCCTATTCATATTGTGGGACGGCACATTGAAGTAACGGAATCGATGAAAAAGTATGCGATTGAGAAGCTCTTGAAAATCGAGCGCTTTGGAGGACGTGTGGTGGAGGCAACCATTTCCATTGAACACCAGAAGCTGATTTACACGGTAAGCTTTATCATCACAGTATATCGAACAAAAATTAAAGTTTCAGCTGAAGGTCATGACTATCATGCAGCCGTGGATAGAGCAATTGACCGTCTACGCAGCAAGCTTGGTCGATATGTAGATAAACTCCATCATCATCACACCAAAGCTCTTTCTGAAATAGATATGCATATCAATGTGGTGCAGGGTCCTATTCCCCTGATCGATGATATCAATGATCAAATCGAAGAGGAGAACTTGAAAGAGATGGAGGCATCTCTGAAGCCGGGGCAGATAGTCTCTAAAAAGAAGCGACCTCTGAAAATTTTGACAACGGAAGAGGCGATTATGAAGTTGGAGCTCACAGAAAACAACTTCTTGGTATATCGCTCAGAAGAAGACAATAATCTGAAGGTGATCTATCGCCGTAGGGACCATAACTATGGCATCATCGATCTTCCCGAATAAGCTTTTTGACCCAATTCGCAAGTGTTGGGTTAAAGAGACCCCCGAGGAGGTAGTGCGGCAACTTCTTTTGCAAAAGATGGTGCGTGATCTGCACTACCCTCTTCTCATGATCGGCGTAGAAAAAGAGTTAGCGAAACTGCCGCATCTCCAATTACAGGGTAATATCCCGAAAAGAAGAGCGGACATCCTTGTTTTTGCAAAGCACATCCATGCCGAGTATCCTATTTTTCCTCTTGTACTCATCGAGTGCAAAGCGGTGAAACTCACGC
Organism: Chlamydiales bacterium; assembly: GCA_046153495.1. Taxonomy (GTDB): domain Bacteria; phylum Chlamydiota; class Chlamydiia; order Chlamydiales; family JAAKFR01; genus JBJXGG01. Next base: position 7,838 of record JBJXGG010000030.1, on the reverse strand, counting down.
CGCGTATCGCAGCGCAGGTAGTAGGATATAATGCCGTTGTGCAAGCTCCATTTCTTGTGCTAGCGAACCGAGAAGAGATATTGACCGGTCATTTCGACGAAACAGCTGGTCATTTTCGATTCGAGCCAGGACTCAAAAGTTACTCTACTCTTCTCGATTTATTATATACCCATTCCACCTCAAGATTGGGATTGCGGCTGTGCCAAAGTCCCAATCTTGAGGTGGAATGGTTATAGTATTAATCGGCTATAAAGAAAAATGTTCCGCCTCGAGGTGCATGCTTGCATCGAGGACAACTACCCGTTCCATCAGATTCGCAAGTTCGCGGATATTGCCTGGAAATGGGTATGAGAGCATTTTTTTCTCTGCAGAGGAAGCCAACTTTCTAAGGGGCTTCTTATTTTCATGGCAGTACTTTTCTAAAAAGTAGTGGCAGAGAGGCAGGATGTCTTCGCGCCGTTCACGTAAGGGAGGAAGCGCTATAGGGACTACATTCAATCGATAAAAGAGATCTTCTCTAAACACCTTCTCGTCCATTGCTTGCTTCAAATCACGGTTGGAGGTCGAGATAAGACGAATATCTACTTGGACGGAGCGACTGCCTCCTACGCGCTCGAATTCATGTTCTTGGATCACCCGCAGTAGTTTGGGTTGCAGGTTGATCGGAATCTCTGTCACTTCGTCTAGTAAAAGCGTTCCTTTATGCGCTAATTCGAAACGTCCTATTCGTTTGGTATTGGCTCCTGTAAAAGCTCCTTTCTCATGTCCAAAAAATTCTGATTCGATAAGGGTATCGGGCACGGCCGCGCAATTCACACAAATATAAGGGTTTTTTGCACGTAGGCTGTGTGCATGAATCGCTCCTGCGATCACTTCTTTACCTGTACCAGACTCTCCGTGGATAAAGACGCTGGCATTACTTTTAGCGATTTTGATCGATTCTTCCAAAATCTTTTTCATAATGGGGGATTCGGCAATGATCTTGGTCCTCGCTCCTCGCGCTCCTAATTGTTCTTTGAGATAGATGTTCTCATTGACGAGTTGTAAGTGCTCTTCTATTTTTTGGATGAGTACTTCCAAAGCATCGAAGGAAAAAGGTTTTAGTAGATAATGGAAAGCGCCGAGTTGTATTGCTTCGACAGCATTCTCGATCGTGCCATGCGCTGTCATCACCAAAATCATGGTAGTGGGGGAGAATTCTCGGGTTTTACGCACGACATCGAGTCCAGAGACGTCAGGCATTTTCATGTCGGTGATTACGAGATCATAGCTATTTTTTAAGAGAAAGCTGAAAGCCTCTTTTCCGTTGAGAGCGATGTCGACATTTTTTTTCGCTCGCGTTAAGCCTTCATGAAGAAACTTCCCCATCAATGGCTCATCATCTACCACAAGTACCTTTTCAATCGTCATAACTCCACTCTAAAGGTCGTCCCTTTCCCTTTGATCGATTCAACAACTATTTTTCCACCATGCCCCTGAACGACTTTCTGCGCTTCTGGCAAACCTAACCCTGTCCCCTTTGTCTTTGTAGTAAAAAAAGGAGTAAAAATCTTCTCCAAATGATCTTTTTCGATCCCAGGTCCGCGATCTTCTATTTCTACGATACCCTCTTTTGTGATGCGTACAGTCACTTCATCGGAGACTTCAAATGCATTGCGTAGCAGATTCAAAAAGGCTAATTTCAGCCGCTCTTTGTCTGCAGAAATCGGCCAGCTGTCTATCTGATACTCTTCTTTACACTTACCGCTCCAAGAGACAGCTTCGCGTACAATAGCTACCAAGTCGGTTGGTTGGAAATGTAAGTCCAAAGGACGTGCATAGTCGAGAACGTTGGTCACAAGAGAATTCAGTGCTCGGCTCCCCTGAATGATAGCGGCGATCATCGCACTTTGCGAAGACTCCTTCATCTCTTGCGCCAATAGCGAGGCAAACCCCTCAATTCCCCCCAGGGGATTGCGGATTTCGTGGGCCAAAGTTGCTGCCATTTCGCCTAAATCTTTGAGTCGATCGTTGTGTCGTACCATCTGTTCTAGTTGGTAGAGACGCGTCCGATCTTGGACGAGCACGGCGACGCCTCGATTTTGGATCGGCGTTGCAGAGACTTCTACCTCCCTCTCTTCTTGCGGTGTTTGGAGGGTCAATAATGAACGGTGATGGGTAGAAGAAGAGAGCGCGTTTTGCATAGAGAAACCGAACAACTCATCATCGAAATAGTGTGCAAAAGGGCGATGGAGGATTGCTTTTCTATCGACAGCAGTAAGTCTTTCCAAAGCTGGATTAAACAGCGAAACCACACCCTCTTTTGTCACAAAGAGGATGCCCTCGCTGATATGCTCTAAAATGAGGTGGGACTCCTCTAGGCGCGCACCTAGATCAGCCACTTTCTCTTCGAGCTTCTGATAGAGTCTCTTAAGATCCGGAGTCATATTATTTCTTGCCTACTCAGCTCGAACTACCCACCTGAATAGTTACCATTTGTCAACTCATGTTGAATCTCGAAAGAAGTCTATCTTTCAAGATTTTATTTTTCGTGAGAGATATCACGTAGTTGCTTTTTCCGCTTTCTTTCGTTTTCTTTATCTAAATGTAAAATCTCGAGAACAACCCTGCGTGTCTTGTCTATCTCTTCGGTGATAGTTTGTGAAAGGTTGTGAAAAGAGGCTTTGAAGGAAAGGAGCTCTTGATCAATTTCATCAATGCAAGAGAGCAATACCTTCTTTTGTTCGAGAATAGAGATATACTGGGAAAGAGAGAGGGTCTCCTCCTCCTTAGAAAGATCAAGAATGGCCTCAAAAAAACCACGTTTTCTTACGAGTAGTTGTAAAACTTTTTTTTCGCTCATCTGTTTTTCAACATACGGAGCAGACGGTTTTTAGTCCAATAGCACGTTATACCAAGAGCAAAAAATAAAGATACACAGTCATGGTAGGTAAGATGTCAGATTTAGAAGATCTTTTCGAAGCCCATATTAACCTGCGTTTTGTGTTTTTCTCCCTCATCCTCAGTGAGTTGTATGGCTGCTCTTGCAATTTTTTGCTCGATAATAGCGCCTTGGTCTCTCCCTCTAATGAAATAGAACCGAATACAATGCAGAAAATTGATTTTTTCTAATCTGGTTGTATCGTATCAGTGCGTTTGAATTGTTTTGGCAATTCGACGCCAACCATGATACCCATAATAGTGGCATTTTCACTTGTGTAATTATGCCAAGCATGTGCTGCTCCACGCTGGATGACAACGTCGCCTGCTTTCAGAGTGACTTCCTTTTGACCTACGATCATAACAAGCTCACCTTTGACAACTATGATGTAGTCCACTGTAGTGGTTGAGTGGTAAAAAAGTTTCTTAAAATTTTCCGGCTTCTCACTTTTAGGCAGTTTGTCATAGAGTGGGCGAGTAGGAGGGATATCACTTCGGAAAAATCGTAATTGTCCAGGTTGTAAATTGAAGTTTTTATCTTCCATTTCCTGATCGGTTTCCAGCATATCGGGAGGGCATTTTTTGCTGAAAAAGAGATCAGTAATGGTGTGTCCTCCCAAATCCCAACCGGTTTGTTTTTTATCTGCAAAAATATACGAATCGCCTTTGTGATCGATCGCTGTTTCAATAATTCGAGTTTTAATCACGAATGTGTCTCCTTAGTGATAATATAAGCCGGCATCATAATTGCAATTAATAACAGTATGAACACCGAAAGAGGGATCAGGCTAGTTATATTTAATCCTGATATAATTGTGCTGGCGAATGAGCTGCCTGCGAATAATGTGCAGCCAAAAACAGCCGCCGCTTTACCTGCTTTTTGTGTATAGGGCCGCATGGTTGTTGCTGCTGCGCTAGGAAAAGCGATTGCAGATCCAACTTGCATAAGCATTATAGGAATTAAAAATGTGTATAAGTTTGGTTGAGTTAATGCGTTAAAGAATAACAAGGCTATACCAGAGCAGGCGATAACGATCCAGCCGATTAACATAAGATTATTTGGAGAAAGTCTGGAGGTCAGCAAGTGGGATATCATTGAGCCAAAGGTAAATGTAATGGCGACAGAAAATGTAGACCAACCGTAGACAATAGGTGATTGGTTGAATACGGTTTGAATAATCACAGGTGCGGACACATTAAAAATAGCGAGAAGAGAAACAATGCACGCTGAGAAGATTAAGCACGGAAAAAACCTTCTATTGATAAGAATGTGCTTATAATCTTTTAGAACGAGTAAAGGATGAATTGTCTCTTCTTTGTTTTTATTTGTTTCTGGCAATTTAATCAAACAAATAATTAAAAGAAAAACACCAATCAGGGTAAGAAGTAAAAAATTGTAACGCCAACCGAGATAGTGTTGAATATAGCTTCCAAGAAGAGGCGCTGAGATAGGGACGATTGACCAAACCATAGATTGATAGATGTTAATTCTATCGAGATCTTTCCCCTTAAATGTGTCTTGCATAATTGCACGAGCAACCACTGTACAAGCTCCAGCGCCAATCCCCTGCATCAACCTAGCTATCAATAGTTCTAAAGCATTCGTGCTGAAACAGCAAAGTAGCCCCATTAAACTGTATAAGACTAGCCCAAATAGGATACATGGCTTTCTCCCATATCGATCGGAAAGCGGGCCGTAAAAGAGTTGTGAGACAGCAAATCCCGCTAAAAAAATACTAAATGTATACTGGACCGTAGTGATATCGGAAGCTAGAGAGGTACTGATTGCAGGCAATGAGGCTAGATAGACATCTGTCCCCATCTGCGCCATCAACATCAGTAGCAGTATAATAGTTGCAATGGATTTGTTCTTCATGTTTAGATTTTTTGCATTTTCTACAATTGGCGGTCAAGCTTCTTTCTGCTAGAAAACAAAGAACTTAGAAAATGAAAAAGTTGGAGACATCGTCATTTCTGAAAATGTCTCCGGTGAAATGCCGATGACCGGACAATTATCGAACCATTTTATCGAGGGAATGCGCAAAATCTATGAGCTTGAACCCTTTATAAAAATGGGGTTACACCTTATCGAATCCATGAATAAAGGGCTAAAAGGATACAAAAGAGCTTCTTAGCCAAGAAAAAGAAGCGGGACCTTCCTCTATTCTACCTCCTTTAAATAAATAGAACCTCTTCCTCCTCCGGGAAGGGGGGTGTGGGGGAAGGGTGGGCTAAATCTGATAGCTGTCCAGCCCCTTCGACAAGAATCTATTTTAGGAGAATTCAAGGCTAAAATTGTAAAATTACTTGATTTTTTGCAGAAAATATGCAAAAATGAGGTTACCTTAAGAAATCTGAAGGAGAAGAACCCTTGTTATTGCAATTTTCAGTCAAAAACTTTCGATCTTTTCAGAAGGAAGAAACTCTGAATCTTTCCGCAAGCAAGGGGTCGGAGCTTCTTGAATCAAACACCTTTGAATTTACTCAAAATCAGAAGCTTGTCCGTTCAGCTGTGATTTATGGACCAAATGCCGGAGGTAAAAGCAACCTCGTCAAAGCGATTCATTTCTTACAGCAATTTGTCCTTTTGTCCTCTACTACCTTTCAAGCAGGGCAAAAAATCCCTCTTCAGCCATTTCGACTTACGGCTACTTCCACAAAAGAACCTAGCGAATTTGTTATCGACTTTGTCTGTGATCAAACACGCTTCACTTATCACTTAGCCCTTACAGAAGAGCGAGTGATCTCAGAAGAGCTTTACGCATACCCTAAAAAACATCGTCAGACTTGGTTTACAAGAAATTGGGATTCGTCTTCTGGAACGTATAACTGGTACCAAGGACCCAGTTTTAAGGGAGAACATAAGGCATGGGAGCAAATGACAAGAACAAATGCTCTTTATCTTTCGACAGCAGTACAATTCAATAGCGAACAATTGAAGCCCATCTTCCTTTGGTTTAAAGAGCAATTGGTCATTTTGTTAAAGGCCAACCCAATACAAGAAACTCATTTTAATCCTGATCTCACTTTTCAATTTCTAAAAGAACCAAGCACAAAATCCTGGATTCATAAATTCATGGAATGTGCGGATATTGGGATTGAAAATTTTCAATTAATAGAAGAAGAAAGTCCTCCTGTGAAGAAAGTAACGGTAAGAACACAGCACAAAATGGTTGATTCTGACCAAAAAGTCTTCTTCGATCTCTTATTGGATGAGTCTGATGGAACCCAAAGATTGTTTATACAAGCAGGCGGATGGTTAAAAGCTCTTCGTGATGGATTAGTGCTTTTTGTCGACGAGCTTGATTTGCATCTGCATCCTAATATCGTCAGATATTTGATAGAACTTTTCCATAACCCCAAAACCAATCAGAAGAATGCCCAGCTTGTTTTTACTACTCACGATACTTCATTGCTAGACAGTGACTTATTTAGAAGAGATCAGGTTTGGTTTATTCAAAAAGATGAAACCCAAAGCTCTCGCCTTTATTCCCTTTTAGACTTTAAACCACGCAAGGGAGAAGCTATTGGCAAGGGATATCTGCAAGGTCGATATGGGGCTCTTCCATTTATAGGGAAATTCCGTTTCTCATGAAAAAAAGAACCTCAATTCGCTCTTATCGTAAGCCGGATAATCTCTACTCTCCTATCGATTTAGTGATCTGTGAGGGAGAAACAGAGGTCGACTATCTCTGTGAATTTGCAAGAAGTTTAAGGGTGCATGCTCACATATGTAAAGGAGATGGAACCGATCCAAAAAGCATTGTGAATACAGCTAAACGAAAGTCCAAGGAAGATGGCATAAAATACGATCAAATATTTTGCGTGTTTGATCGTGATAATCAACCATCCGCCTTTGCAGAGGCCATTGAATTGTGTAAATCCAAAAAATTCATTCCCATCGTTTCTAATCCTTGTTTTGAAATATGGCCATTCCTCCATTTCCAACTCAGAGAATCGGGTTTTGGCGATCCCCAACAAGTACTAAAATCCTTAAAAAGATTACCGGGATTTGAAGACTACAATAAAGACGGTGTGCAAATCTTTCAATCAACGGTTCATCTCGTTGAAAATGCTTGCAAGCATGCTGCTTTGTTGACTTCCAAGCAATCTGACGATCCTAAGAAAGACCCATTTACCAATGTTCACTTGCTCATTAATAGATTTCTGATTCTTAAAGAAAAGCAAAATTATTTTGGGAAAAATAGGGGATCGGAATAAGTGAATATGGGTAGTATGCAGCTTTAAGATTAGATAAAGAGGTGATCTAAAATATGAAAATTTTATCAAAACAATTCATTGCAGATGCCATCAAAATTCGTCATCATCTTCATCAAATTCCCGAATTGAAATATGAAGAGAAGCAAACCAGTGCATTTATCTCTGAAATCCTTAAATCTTATGGATATGAAATCCAAGAAGGTGTTGGTGGAACAGGTGTTGTAGCGCTATTGGATTCTGGAAATTCAGGGAAAACGATTGCATTTCGAGCTGATATCGATGCCTTGCCTATTACTGAATCCACTGGAGTTGCTTATCAATCCAAACATCAAGGGATCATGCATGCCTGTGGACATGATGGCCATACCGCTACACTTCTTTTAGTCTCTAGAATGTTACAGCAAATCAAGTCACAGCTTCGAGGGAAGATCAAACTTATATTCCAACCAGCTGAAGAAGGAGGAAAAGGATCAAGTGCCATGATTCAAGATGGTGTTTGAAAAAATCCAGGTGTCGATGCCATTTTTGGTTATCATAACTGGCCAGGACTTCCTTTAAAGACGCTCGCCACTCGTACCGGATGTATCCTTGCAGGTAGCGGACGTTTTGAAATCTCAATTCAAGGAAAAAGAGCCCATCTCTCGAGTCCCAGAGATGCAATTAATCCAGTGATAATTGGTGCTAATATAGTCAAAGAA
>JBJXGG010000032.1:0-18722 GCA_046153495.1 Chlamydiales bacterium | reverse complement strand
CTCTCCATTCAGGAGGTTCCCACTCCCAAACCCGCCGCAAACGAAGTAAAAGTAAAAATTCATGCAGCCGGTGTGAATCCCGTCGACTGGAAAATTGCCGATGGCCTGCTCTCAAGCAAAATGGAGTGTGAGTGGCCGATCACACTGGGGTGGGATTTTGCAGGAACGATCTCTGAAGTAGGAAGTGCCGTTTCCACATTTTCTAAAGGAGATCCCGTCTATGGATACGCCCGCAAAGAGAAGCTCCACGATGGGACATTCGCCGAATATCTTTGTATGGATGCAAACAATGTGAGTCGCAAGCCAGCATCACTCTCTATGGAAGAGGCTGCCAGCATCCCTCTAAGTGCTCTCACCGCATGGCAAGCGATGTTCGACAAAGCACAGTTGAAAAAAGGAGAAACAGCCTTGATATACGCCGGAGCAGGCGGAGTAGGAAGCTACGCAGTCCAACTCGCCAAACTATACGGTGCATACGTCATCGCTACAGGCAGTGGAAAAAATCATAACTATATTAACATGCTTGGTGCTGATGAAGTTATCGACTATACAGCTGAAAATGTCGCAAAAACCCTTCTGAAAAGATACCCCAATAAACTCGACTTTATCTTTGATACGATCGGGGGAAAAACATTGGAAGAGAGCTACTCACTCGTCAAACCAGGCGGCTGGCTCGTTACCATTGCCGGTGTAATCAATGCCGAACATGCTACTCAGCATAAAATTCAGGCCGAATGGATCTTTGTTAAACCAGACAAAAGAGAGCTTGATGCGATCACTAAACTCATCGATGAAAAAAAGCTCAAATGTCCCAAAATTGAAACATATCCATTTAAAGAAGTAGGACGTGCACTGAAAAAAAACAAGCAAGGGCACGTGCAAGGAAAGCTTGTTGTACTGATTTATAGCTGAACCGGTTAAAAAGCGTACATATAGTCGATCCTGGACTCTGGTATTAAAAAAAATTTATTGACTCTTTACTTTGCCTTAATTTATTTTTAAGGAAAATGACATGGAGGTCATGAAATGGACACGAAAGTAGGATCATCAATAAATAGTTGCTGTTGTGAGCACCTAAAAATACAAATAGCAGCTTCTGCTCTTACATTATTGGCGCTAGCCATTATCACCGTACTCGCTCTGATTCCAGGAACTGGAGTCACCCCGTCAAAAACAGAAATGATCGTTGTTTATGTAGCAGATGGAATAGTCGGTTTAGCTCTGTTGACATTATTGGGTCGAGCCTGTTGTAAGAAAAAGCAAGAAGTGGATACTCCACCACCTTTACGAAGAACCCATAACGCTGATGAAACTACAGCTGAAGTGCATACCCCGCTACAAAGAGCCCGTAGCGCCGAAGAAGCTCCTGGTGAAATGCATTCTCCTTCTCCTGTACAGAGAGCTCGGAGCGCTGATGAAGCTGCAGCTGAAGTGCATACCCCGCTACAAAGAGCCCATAGTGCCAATTTCTCACCTCCATTCCCGCTGCGTAGGACCCCTAACTTAATGGATCTCTCCTTTGCTTTGCACGATCATGAAACGACTAGAGTAACCGCTAGTGTTCAGATCACCCCTCCTGGATATAGCCGAGAAGAGCAAAAGAAGAGTGATAGCACATCAGTAGGTCAAGCGCCCCCTGAAGTAGAACCACTCACAGTGTGTAAATGCGAAAGGCAATATGCCCTGCTCATCATCGGAAAAATGCCGATAGAAGAAGAGTTTGCTCTTTTTGAAATAGGAGGCAAAATCTATGTAGGATTTAGAAAGCTGGAAGGCAAAATGCTCATCCACGTAAATCCACACAACAGTAGAGAAACGGCTGTCCCACATGGAGATACACAATATGTGCTCTATTTTCACGCCAATAAAGTATATATTAAAACAAATACTATAAAAGGTAACCCTATAGACAGGGAGCTTAGGCGTGGAGATCTCCCCTCTATCGTAAACAAGAGAAGCTTATAAAATTTTTTAGATAAACTTCTATTTAGAAGAGGGAGATTTTGGCAAATGTTGTCCTTATCTCCCTCTCTTTATTGACCTTTAATAATTTTATGCTATCATTTTGTTTATGTGCAGTAGTGGTAATGTAAATAGACAAAATGATCGAGAGCAGCGTTGGTTCCAGCGTGATGATATCCAGTTAATACTACTGGCTATCTCTACCATCGTCTTAGCCGTTTTCACAACAATGTCGGCTGTCCATGCCATGGGTCTTCACCTGAATGATACCCAGTCAGGATTGCTTTATACGGGAGACGCGGTCGTTCTGATTCTCTTAGCAACCAAAGCTCTCTGTATCTATTATAACCGGCGTAAAGATATCACTCACCCTCGTGCAAACACACCTGATACAGTAGATCCGAAAGGAGCCGTGGTAGCGCATGGAGAGCAAGGAGCGCGTCAGCTACAGCTGCTTCAGGCAGAGGATGAAAGGAGCGCTGAGGAGGCTGCGGCCGATGCGGATACAAGAGCGCTGGAAGTATCAGCGACGCATGTAGAGCAAGAAGAGCGCGCTCTAGAGGGGCTTCAGGACCAGGCGCAAATGCACGTTGAGGCTCCGGCTGATTATACAGCACAGGCGATGCATGTAGAGGAAGAAGAGAGCACTCTAGAGGGTCTGGCGATTCGGGATTGCACTCGCGCCGAAGCTCTGGCCGACATCGAAATCATGGAAAACGAAGCAGAATTTAGGGTCTATCGGATTGAAAATAAATTATATGCTGGTTTCCAGGTAGGGAATGGCAAAAAGCTTGTGCGGGTTAATCCTTCTAAATCTGCTTTTAAAATCACGGACGGGGATGCGCAATACGCTCTTTTTGTGCATCAAAATAAACTCTACCTCATGACAGGAAATGGCGCTCGACAGATTGACCGTGAGTTGACCACTAAAGATCTGCCTCTGCTTCGAAATAAGCGGAGCGTAGAGTCTCGCCACGACGTTGCTCGTTAGAGTGCATCATCTCCCACATCCTCTTAAAATTCGGACAGATTTCTAGAAGCTGCTTCTTTGTCCCTTCCGCCACTTTTCTCCCCTCTTCGAGATAAATAATCTTATCGGCATGCTCAATTGTGGAGAGTCTATGCGCGATGATGATTTGCGTGAGCTTCCCTCTTAGCCCAAAGATGGCCTCTTTTACCTTACTCTCGCTCACATTGTCTAAAGAGGATGTCGCCTCATCCATAATTAAGATAGGAGCCTTCTTTACGAGCGCTCTAGCAATCGCAAGACGTTGCTGCTGTCCGCCTGAGAGGTTTTTCCCCATTTCCTCGAGCATATAGTCATATGTCCCCGGCAATTTCATGATGAATTCTTCGGCATGAGCATTTTTGGCGGCGGCACGGATCTCTTTATCAGTGAAAGGACGCCCAAAGGCGATATTTTCCCGTATGCTATCTAGAAATAGAAAGGGTTTTTGGGAGACAAAAGCGATGTTTTCACGAATGGAGCGTTGTGTATAAGCGGTCAGCGGCTTTCCATCAATCAGGATTTCGCCCTCCTGAACATCGTAAAGCCGAGGGATTAGCTGCACAATTGTCGACTTGCCAGCACCCGTCGGCCCGACAATAGCAACCACCTCTCCTTTTTTCGCCGTAAAGCTGAGGTTACGCAACACCCACTCTTCTTGATAGCGAAAAGAGACATTCCTAAACTCGATCTTCTCTGCAAAATGGACCAAATCGATCGCATCGGGAGCGTCGACAATTGTGGGCTGTTGTTCCAATACTTCGTACATCCTCTCAGCTGCAGCCACACCACGTTGGATCTGATTGTTTTCTTCAGCAAATTTTTTGATCGGCTCATAAAAGACATAAAGAAGACCGCAAAAGACAAGGAGCTCAGCAGGAGCAAGCTGAAAGAGGTAAAGCCCTACCAAGATCACTGCGGCAAAAAAGAGCGATGAGACGGTATGCAAGATAGGCCGAGAGGCAAGGCCATAGCGTGCGCTACGCTCATCGAGACGAGCCATTTTGTCATTGTGCCCTTTGTACTTCTTGAGAGTGAAATCCTCCATAGCAAAGATCTTAATGGTCATGATCCCCGCTAAAAATTCGAACAGCGTCGTACCAAAGGCCTCTTGGTTGCGTTGCATCTGTTTGGCGATCATCTTAATTTTCTTAGAGATATAGACTACAGGGACAATGACAAGGGGAAAGCCAAAGAAGATAATCGCTGAAAGCTTCCACGAGATATAAAAGCAAGCTACTAAGGTAGAAAGGACAGCAAAGGGTGTCTGGATATAGTTGATCAACATCGAGTTGATCGCCACAGCTACCGTCCCCGCATCCCCCGTGACACGGGCAGAGAGAGCACCTATATCATACTCATGATAGAAAGTGAGAGGAAGTGACTGGATGTGCTCAAAATATTGCTGTCGTAAATCACGACTGACCCGAATGGCAATGACTTGTGTGAAATAGCGGTAGAAGAAAAGAGCAAGGGCTTTGAAAATGGCGACTATAACGATCACCACTGCCAATCTTTTCAGATTCGTTGCAAGGTGAAAATGGACATCAAGAAACGTATTTACCTTTTGGACTAAGCCGACATTGCCATTCTGGGCAATAAAATGATTCGCTTGATCTAGGGTGATCTCATCATCTGTAGAGATCTCTGGCCAACGCTTTTCTACTTGCTGCCTGGAAACTGCCTCTACCGTTTCTAGCTTCCCTTTTTTCTCCTTACCAAAGAGCGTAAAGAAGTCGGGACCGGTCCGAGCAATCACGCCCAAAGAAAACATCTCCATCTGCGATCCTATAGTGAGCGCAAACATGGAGAAAACAGTAATGATAAGAAGTAGATAGTGTTTACGATTCAGCAGCGCTGATTTCAGGAGTAGTCTCATCTACTGTAAAGCATCCCATTTTTCGGAATTTCTGATAGCGTCTTTCTAATAACAGTTGAGGTGGAAAGTTTTTTAATACACTCCACGCTTCGATCACAAATCTTTTCACATTTTCATACACTTCGGAAGGATTATGATGAGCTCCACCCAAAGGTTCTTTTATAAGAGTGTCAATAATTTCAAACTGCATAAGATCTTCTACATGCATCTTTAGCATCTCTGCAGCCTTATCGTTCTTTGTAGGATCCTTGAAAAGGATTGAGGCACATCCTTCAGGAGAGATCACACTATAATAAGCATGCTCAAGCATCCCAATAGTATCCCCTATACCCATGCCAAGCGCTCCACCAGAACACCCTTCCCCTATCACGAGCACAATAATTGGCGTCTCAATAGAGAAAAGCTCACGTAGATTCATCGCAATCGCCCACCCCTGTCCCCTCTCCTCCGCACTCAATCCAGGATAGGCACCAGGAGTATCCAATAAAAAGAGAATGGGTAGATGGAACTTCTCCGCGATTTTTGCCAGACGAAGAGCTTTGCGGAAACCCTCTGGATGCAACATGCCGAAATTCCGCTTTAAACGACTCTCTGTGTCACACCCCTTCTCCTGCCCAATTACGACAAATTTCTGCTCCCCAATGCGGGCAAATCCCCCCACTACAGCTTTATCATCACGATAAAGACGGTCTCCAGAAATCTCGACAAAACCTTCACATATACTCGCTATATAATCGACGCTCCGCGGTCGGTCAGGATGACGGCAGATCTGCACCCGTTGCCAGGGAGAGAGTTGGCTATAAACCTTTTTCTTTAAACCCTCCAACTTCTTCTCTAACTTATGTAACTCTTCTAACGAAAAGAGGGAGTTATCCTTGTTCTGCGCTTTAAATTGCTGAATAGTTTTCTCATATTCAACAATTGGCTTTTCGTGTGGAAGAATTTCCATAGAAACCAGGATTGATTAAAAAAGTACTAGCATACTGTTTTAACTATATTTAAGCAAGTGATTAAAAAATTTCTTTCCCTGGCAATTGTGCAAAAGAAAAATCTTTTACTATATGGATATAGGCGGGGCGAGAAACAATCAAAGCAAAGAGCTCTTCCATATCCTCTGTAAGAAGGCGTATGCAACCATTGCCTTCATAGTGGCCCATGCAATCGCGCTTTTCTACAAGCTCTCCCCCCTTATCGCGCCGCCAAGGAACACCATGGATCCCAATCCCTTTACACGATCCTGTACAATTTGCAATACCTGCATCCATAGGAATCCACCGCGTGCCAAAAACTGTAACCATCTCAAGGGGTTTATTTTTCACAGAACCGATCATTCCCTCCCTGTAGACAGCAATCTCATCTCCCAAAGAGAAGGTCCCGGTCGGAGTGAGGGAGCCGGAAGCTTTGCGCGAGTTCAACTCCCCACAACAGACAGGGTAGGACTTCAAGAGACATCTATTCTGCTCTCCCACATCGTAATAATAGAGCCGCATCTTCAAGCGGGAGAGATCTAACACTAAGTGAAACTCTATCTCTTTATCTTCTCGCAGTACATTGAAGGCCTCTCCATTTTGTACCGCATCAGAGAGGTAATTACCAATACCATGAAGGCTACGGGAAATAAAATGTTTCGATGTCTTGTAGTGCGCCGCATAATCTCCCAAAAATGCACTCCTACCTGTGACCCAGGGAACTCGGCTGACATAGTTAACCGTCTCTACGATAGGGAGAGGTGAATGGTAGGGATGAAAGATCTGTGCCATACGATCCACGTCTGCGGAAAGTTGAGCAGAGTCACAAAGAGGCTCCAAACTTCCTGGAGTCGCCTGTAGTATTTCCCCTTGTGTGGCAACCAGAGGTTCATCTATGAGAATCACCTCTCGCACTTCCTCCCTTTTTTGCGGCCAACTCATTATCGCAAAAAGCACAACCGCTCCTATTGCTCCGAAAACGACGAAACTCTTCTTAGACATATCTTGTTCCCTCCATCCGTAACTGACAATAATAAGCCGCCCCTTTCAAGCTCGCCCTATCATCAGAAATGACCTTTATCGGTACAGACTCTAACAGGGTGCGGAAGCGCCCTTTATCAAAAAAACCCTCTAAAAACAGACGATCTTCTAAAAATGGCAAGATTTTGGGTGGAATCCCTCCTCCTAAAAATACACCACCAACAGCCATATATTTTAAGACACAGTTACTCGTCTCTGAACCTAAAATGGAGACAAAAAGAGAGAGAGCCTCGACGCAAAGATCGGACTGCTTATTTAGGGCAAACTGTGTGATCACTTTCGCAGGATCATCCTTTTCCATGGCAGATTTCAACAAGCCTGATTCTTCACGCTTGAGTACATTCCTGTAAAATTGATAGATGTTATAAAGACCTGGCCCCGATAATATGCGTTCATAAGAGGCATGTCCAAATCGTTGGTAGATGTAGCGACAAAGATCTATCTGGATTTCGGTACGAGGACCAAACTCACAGTGTCCTCCTTCACAAGCAAAAGGGTGGTGTTTCTTTCCATCCCAGTAAAGACCCGCCTCTCCTAACCCAGTTCCTGGCGAAACAACCGCCTGGTTGCCCTCCGGATTGCCTTTACCTGGATAGAGCGTTCTCAAATTCTCTTCTGGTAAGATCGGCAAAGCGTAGGCATTTGCCTCTAAGTCGTTGATTAAGTAGACATTTTCAATATTTACTGCTTTAGCTAAATCGTGAACATTCACAACCCACTGTAAATTTGTTGTTTTGCAAATTCCCTTTTGCACGGGACCCGCTATAGCAAAACAGGCTGAATGGACGTCAGATAGACTATACCTGCTTTTATATTCCTTGACGATTGATTGTAAATCGGGATAGTCAGCTGTGTGAAACGAGGTCAGATGGTGCGGATTTGTGCTATCTCCCTCTTCAAAAAGGGCGATATTAGTCTTCGTCCCGCCTATATCCCCCGCTATCAGCATACCCTCTCCTTCTGTCTGATAAAGTAGCTCTCTAAGTTTTTATGCGCTAGTTTTTCTTTCTCGTCAAACCGAAGGATATGTGAAAACTCTTCAAAAAGCTGAGGATAGCAGCTCGCATCGCCATATTTCTTATGGAAGAAGGGGAGCAATGCTGTCAACGAATGCGCTACCGTTCCTTCATAGAAAAAGTCCGCCCCCATACAGAGATGATCTAAAGCGTCCAGCTGCCGCATATGTCCTACATGAAGGAAGAAACACTCGGGGGGATGAGATCCAATAAAAGAGCGCACAAAATTAAGCCCTATCACTCCTCCTCTTACAACAATTTCTCGGATCAAAACATCGGATAAATTGCGTGGTTGATTGACAACCTCACGGCAATTCGAATGACTCGCAATAGGAATAATCAAGAGCCCTTTCTTGTCGATATATTCTAGAATTCCATGAGCCAATTGATCAGAGGTATGACTCAAATCGATGGCAATATTTCTCCTGTCGATATACTCCAAAAAGAGCTCACCATCTCTCTTCAACCCGATCTTTGTCTGATTTCCTCCCCCAAAACGATTTGCACTATTCCAAGTTAAACTCACATAGAGGGGAAGACCCAGCTCTTTAAAAAACCTCTCTAATCTATGAAAACAGAGATCCAAAGGTTCTTTTTCTGCAGAAAATCCCGAAAGGTTTTCAATCGCAGGAGTAATTGTGATCTTCTCATCCAAAACAAGAGTAAAATCCCGCAATGGTTTAAAAAGGTCGCCATAAAGCGCAAGAATGTCACGATAGCAGACCATCTGCCGACTCGCGCTGTCAACCGCTCCTGTGCCTGTTTCTGTAAAGATGGCCAACGTCTGCATCCCTACATCCCCCTCCTGCAGCTGAGGTAGAGAACAAAGAGCTTGTCTATCTATGATATCACGATTCTTCCCTCCCGCTAGATAGGCGAGAAGATCACAATGCAAGTCTGCTATTTGCATACTATTTCTGCCTCTTTTTAAAGTGGCCAATCATTCCCCCTTCCAACACATGGAGCAACTCTCTTTTCGTTAGATTGTGGTGGACCTGGAATGTATATTTACACGTCACATTCTCCACAGTTACAGCAAAACCGGCTTTCAACTCCTCTCGGATCTGGGGAAAATAGAGCTCATCTCCTTGTGATAGCTTCTTCCAATCATTGGGATCATCAAACAAGAGCGGAACAACACCAAAGTTAGTCAAATTCGAGCGATGGATTCTGGCAAAATCCTTGACTAAAACAACGCGTACTCCCAAATAACGGGGAGCAATCGCTGCATGCTCACGGCTCGAACCTTGTCCATAATTCTTCCCTCCTACGACGAAATGACCGCTCTCTTGCCACGGCTTTACTCGCTCGTGATATTTCTCGTCCACTTGGGCAAAAGTAAATGTGCTGATCGCGGGAATATTGCTGCGAAAAGGCAAAACTTTGGCCCCCGCCGGCATGATTTCATCTGTAGAAACGTTATCTCCCAGCTTCAAAGAGAGTGGCCCACGCAAACTCTTTGGCAAGGGATCAAAATGCGGAAGAGGCTTAATATTCTCTCCCTTCATCAACTTCTCTTTACTGCCATCTTCTGGAGGGGGACTCACAGTATTGGTGTTGACCACCATCTCTGACGGCTCCTTAAACTTAGGATAGGAGAAGCCAAGATCACGTGGATCTGTAATCACTCCTGTGAGAGCAGCCGCTGCAGCCGTTTCCGGACTACAAAGATAGACAGCGTCTTCTTTTGTCCCGGAGCGTCCTGGAAAATTCCGTGGCACGGTACGCAAAGAGGCCCGCCCAATAGCGGGTGCTTGGCCCATTCCAATACAACCGTTGCAACCCGCTTGGTGTACCCGCGCTCCGCTCCGAACTAGCTTCTCAATGTAGCCATAGCGTGCCAAATTCTCCAACACCTGGCGTGAACTCGGGTTGATATCAAAAGAGACTTGATCCTGTACTACCTTCCCATCCACGATCTCTGCTACAATGGCAAAATCGCGGTAGCCAGGGTTGGCAGAAGAGCCAATCATCGATTGGTATACAGGCTCTCCTTTCACCTCTCTGACTGGCACCACTTTGCCCGGACTGCTCGGTAAAGCAATCATAGGAACTACTTTAGAAAGATCGATCTCTTCATGCAAATCGTATCCACAGTTAGCGTCAGGCAAAAGCTCGACCCAAGCTTTTTCCCGCCTCTGACTCTTTAAAAAGCGCTTTACCTCTTTATCTGAAGGGAAAAGAGAGCCAGTAGCACCGAGCTCAGCTCCCATATTCGCAATCACATGCCGATCCATCGCCGAGAGAGAGGCCAGTCCGGGACCATAATACTCAATCACCTTGCCTACACCGCCCGATACATCGTGGCGACGCAGTAACTCTAAAATCACATCCTTCGCACTCACCCAGTCTTGTAGTTGTCCCGTGAGCTTAACACCCCAAATCTTTGGCATTTTCACATAGAAAGGCTCCCCTGCAATCGCCAAGGCGACTTCTAGACCACCTGCCCCAATAGCCAGCATGCCCAACGAGCCTGCTGCGCAGGTGTGACTATCCGATCCGAGCAGAGTCTTTCCTGGCACGCCAAATCTCTCCATATGCACAGGATGGCTGACCCCCTCCCCTGCTCGACTGTACCAAAGACCGAAACGACGGCAGGCACTACGCAAAAAAAGATGATCTTCTGCATTCTTGAAATCTTCCTGAATCACGTTATGGTCGACATATTGCACAGAGATTTCTGTCCTTGCTCGATCTAGCTCCATTGCCTCCAATTCCAGCATGACCATTGTACCTGTGGCATCTTGACAAAGGGTCTGATCTATTTTCAATCCTATCTCTTCGCCGGGCTCCATCCGCCCTCCCAATAAATGACTACTGATGATTTTTTGTGCAATATTCTGACCCATCTAACCTCCCAGATATAGCCGATTAAATTGAGATCTATCTCAATTTAATTCGGTGATATGAACTCGGGACGTTAGCAGATCTGCTAGGAAGATTCCAGAAGTATTTTATAGCCGATTACCAGTTGATCAAGAGTCTTTTTGTTTTGCATTCCATAGAGACGTTGACGACTATCTCATGGCCTAATGAAGTGGTAAAGTGATACGTTTGACGCCTTATCCCCTCTCCCTCCCGTATACCAGCCCCCATCTCTTTAAATGTTATGGTAACGGGAGGCTTGAGCCCTGGAGCAGCAAACCTCTGTTCTACAAAGCGCTCAGCAAAATTCCTCAATTGAGCAAGCTCACCCTGTGCTGTAGCATCCGAAATGTGATCGGGAATAGCCTCTACATCCTCTGCCACAAATTCTCTGTGAAATTGAGGTAGCTCTTTCTCTCTTTGCATGATCTCTTTATATGCACGGGGAGAGGAGGCGTCTCTGGGAGATACATAAAGAGATTGCGCAGGGTCACGTTTCACATGCACTTTCGTACAGCTAACAGGCTGTCCCCTTACTTTCACTACTCCCTCTTTTAGAGAGGCTCGCCCGCTTTCCGAAAGACCCTGTAAAATTTTGACCGTTTGTTGTAGGAGTCTAAATCGCTCCCCATGCATCCCAACCCCCTTAATCATAAGAGGAGCCATATGCACAAAAGTCCGGAAATTCTCCAATTTACGAGGATCTTTATCCCCTCCCGTACGGATAAGATTGATATAATAGCTAATCGCTTTCATCGACATCGCGCGGTCCATCGCATCTTTACACTGCCCATGGTAATAGTCTGGACGAGTACGAGCAAGAAAATACTCTTCCATAAAAACATAAGTAAGCATTTGGAACACTTGCCGCTCTTCTACTGTCAGAGTCTCTCTCCCTTCAAAAAAGGTTGTATGCACATTCTCTATAATTGCATGCATATCATCTGTGATTTCTCTAACCCCATGTCCATCAGGAAAATGAAAACGTTGCACGCCGGCTATCCCTGCTATTTGACCTTCAAACTCACGTTTGAATGCAGTGGCATCATCTAGTTTTGCGAACGCCCCCTTTTGCTTAAAAAAGTCTCCATCCATAGGAAGCGTGATCACAAATAGCGTCCCTGCATAGCGCGGCTCCTCCCCTAACTTGATCATGGCACGTAACCGAGGCCATTCATTTCCCTTCAATGCCGATTTTTCTTGCGCGTTTTGGTGCTGAAACGAAGTGACCCTTTTTCCATGTGCCACACAATGGTCGAGAAAAAGACGCATCAAAGGAATCACCTCCGCCTTTCCTCCCACTCTCTCGTGCGTCGGCGTCCCAAATCGGAGACAAGTAGAGGTAAATTCTTCTCTTCCTACGACAAAAGTGGAGTCATGTAAGACATGGCAAGGGTTGTTCGCATGCAAAGGCTCAAAGTCTATATTAAGATGGCCACGCAGCTTGCTCCCTCCAGCAAAAAAAGTCCCTCCCTTCAAATCACTATCTGCCTTTTCGATCGCATCCCTATCTGCTCTCAAAATCTCATCCATCGGTTGTGCAAAATCGACTGCTGGATCCCGACCTCCATCTTGGATAGCCGCGCGCACAGATTCTTCTCCAAATTGGTTGAGATTCACTTGCGTAAAAGTGGCTGCGGCCATCTCTTGGAGCTGTGCGATGCTCGGATATTGTCGCTTCGCCTCTTCTACCCCAGAAGCTTTTGCCAAAGCCAAATATCCCTCTATATTACCCTGATAGTCAAGGGAATCATGCGCAGCGCTCATTTCAGCGAAAAACTGTTGGCGCAGCGCATATATATCTGCTCCTTTTTTCGTCATTTTACCGATGATTTTATACATGTTCATCACATGTCGATCGATCTCATTTTTAGGATCCATCTTTTTTATCTCTTCCTGTAATCTTGCCGCTTTTTCCGTAAAGGAGAGACCTCTTAACTCTTCTGGCGTAACAGCATCTACCAGCGGTTGCACAGTCAAAATATAAGAACGTTTTTGGATAAATCCAGGGGAAATAACGAGACTGAGTACCCAGGAAACAAATCTTTTAAATAAAATGGTGAGCTTCCCATCACTCGTCTGCCTCATCTCCTGCACTTCCAAACATCGATCACTCAAAGAACTACCCGAACGAACGGAGGCAACAGCTGTATCTGTAAGAGCTTGAAAGTTCGTTGCCTGTGTCATCGGACCTGAGGAAGGAACTCCTTGCGCTCCTTGCAAAGATCGCTGAACGCTAGGAGAGAGTACCATCGTAGCACCTCTGTGAGAAAACGTGGACGAATCTGCATCCATTTGACGATAACGATGAAAATGAGATTCCGCTGAAACCATAAATAAATACGTTTTATTTTAATATTAACGCTTTTATTTATATTTAGCTTTATTAATCCTATTTAAAAAAGCTTCATTTAATTTAAGTTTATCGTGTAATAGAATAACTATCTCTTCGCACCCTATTTGATCACAATACCTTAGAAATTGATAGAGCCTTTCTGGCTCCAAGGAATAAGCTATCTCTCTTTTTGCCTTGCTTTTTGTGATATGCCCCTCGATTTCTTCGCGCGACTCAAACACATACAACTTAGCATTAGGAGAATAATGCTTATATTTCATGCCAGGGGAAGAGGGGCGCTCTACTGAAGCCCCCGGCAGCAAAATTTTTTTACCCAATCGCTCCTCCAACTCATTTTGGGTGATCACTCCGGGCCGAAGCAAAGTCGGCTCTCCTACAAGCGAAAGCACTGTCGACTCAAGACCAATCGAACATATACCTCCATCTACAACTTCTACATCAAGATCCTCAAGCACATGTGACGCTTGGGTAGGACTAGGTCGACCAGAGAGATTGGCAGAGGGAGCGACGAGAGGACCTGTGGCAGTTAAGATTTCCAAAGCGATTGGGTGATCGGGCATTCGAACTGCGACCGTTTCAAGCCCTGCCGTTGCGCAAAGGGGGACCTCGGGAGGGCGAGGTACGACCAAAGTGAGTGGCCCTGGCCAAAGAGCAGTCAATACAGTAGGAAAAGAGCAGGAGAGCTGCTCTAGAGAAGAGATATGAATGATCAGGGGGTTATCAGAGGGGCGACCCTTTTTTGCAAAAATTTTTGCAATAGCCGATGAGTGGTAGATCGAGGCTCCCAACCCGTAGACCGTCTCTGTGGGAAAAGCCACAACTTCCCCCTCTTGTAAAAGTTGAATCGCCTCTTTGACTGTTAGCATGGCAGGAAAAGATACCTGTTATTAAACGAATACACCACTTCCGTCCAACGGATTGTCCTCCGCGCCATCTACTCCACGACAGCGCAATAGATTATAGCTTTGAGGATATCTTCCTCGTGCATCACTATACTCCCAGGAAAAATGCGCCGTTCCATCGGTGACATTCAAGCATAAGCGACTCTCCAAATTGAATCTGGGAGGTTGCGCCTCCCCTGGCCCAATAGGACTTAAGTGGAGAATCTCGACAACAATTTTATCGCCCTCTTGCTGCGCAATATTAAAGAGCGTCGGTTGAATCAGCATTTCGGTACAGTGACCGTAAAGCACTCTTCCTACATCCGCGTTACCATAGCGCTGGTAAAGCACCGGCATCGCTACACCAAGGGAGGCTTGCGTAGCAAGAGCTTTTAATAGTGGAGCCTGTTCTCCGAACACTCCCAAAGCCTCTTCATACGCCTCTTCTTTTGCTGTAGAGTATATTTCCATGACGTCCGCAACAATCATCCTCGCAAATCTTTGATCTCTATCTCTGAGGTTTGCGAGCCCCTGATGAAACTCAGTAGGATGTCGATGCCCCTCTTCCAGCTGCACAATCGCAGCGATTAGAGTCCTGTCAGTTTCTGCAGCCTCAAGTTTCGCCCTCAATTTTTCCGAAACAGCTAACCTCTTGCCATTAATAAAATATTGGTTCCTGGTAAAATCAAGTTCCGCTTGACGAGCTCCCTGCCCTCTAAAATATCCCCAGTCCCATTCCATAGTAACCTCATGCTCTACCAACAACACCTCACGCTCCATCATCAAACGATCGTACTCTTCGGCAGTATGCGCATCTGCAGGATGAGGCCAGAATCCGGCCCCCTCCGATCTTGGATAGGTAGAGCCTAAAAACTCAACTCCTTCGACAAAAGGTTCTGCACATAATCGTTGATGCCATCCCGGTCGCTTCGTGAAATTTTGTAGATGATCGACTACCTTTTGCAACCTTTCAAAGCGCTCTCCATGCATGCCCATCCCTTTGTTCACAAGGGCGGTAAATGCCACTATCAACACTCTAAAATTATTAAGCTCCTCTGGATCAGTATGTTTTTCTAACCTCATCAAATTGATAAACTCCATGGTCGCAATCATGGAAAGAGCACGATCTTGTGCATCTTTACACTGGGAATGGAAAAAATCTGGCTTAAAAAGAGCAATAAAATGCTCTTGGAATAGCGCATGAGCGATCATCAAAAAGACCTGCCTCTCATCTTGGCTCAATGCCGCTTTAGCATCAAAAAAGAGTCGATACACACGATCAATAATTGCATCCAATGCTCCTATTTGGTCTACCGGGAAATGATAACGAGCCTCTTTTCCTAACCCGTGTGGACCTGTCGTACGAAGTCGAATCTGCCTTTTAAACTCTTGCAAAAATGCCTCAGCCGCTTGGTCTCCATCTGCTTTCTGCTTAAAGAATGTCCCATCAAAGGGAATACAAATTACACGAATCACACCAGCATACCTAGGTTCCTGTGCAAGGTCTAACACAGCCTTCAGGCGATGCCACTCACCTTCCTTTACAGCTTTTCTCTCAGGATTTTGATGCTGAAAGGAGAGAAGAGTCTTATTATTCGCTTTACACCAATCTAAATAGAGACGGAAAACGGGAATAATGAGAGCAGGCTTATCATAAGCCACTTCCGATGTAGGACTACCAAAACGAATGCACTCCACATCTCTATCTTCACCTCGAATGCGGTACTTTGCGCGAAATAGCGGAAAAGGGACATTATTTTCATGCGTAGGATTAAATCCAGCATTAAAAGTTCCCTTACTTTTCATGCCCCTTCTAGATTTAGCTGTTCCTAAAAGAACGTCTCCAGCATTTTCTATGCAAACTCTATCGTCCCCTAATATTGTTGCAAGAGGAGTCGTCGTATAATCTACCTCTGCTCTTTGATCTTTGGTAGCCGCTGCAAAACTTTCGCATGCAAAAGGGAAGAGATTAGTATCGGTGTAAATAATCCTCCCGAAATTTTGGAAAAACTTAATCATCGGCGTAGCTGCTATATCTCCCCGTAGATAACTTTGGTAGTGCTCTGAAGCGTAAGTAGTATCTAACAAGGCAAAAAATTCTTTCCGCATTACAAAAGTATCCGCCTCTGCGCTGCCCATGCGAACAAGAGATCTCAGCATTGCTAGGAAATGTTCCGGCATATCTCCGGCTCCTTCCATCAGGTGAACAAGCCTACGGGCACCAACAAGAATTTGGTTCAACTGCTCAAATTTTTCTCTCTCGGACCAATGAAGGATATCGCCTGCTCTAAACCCGCTTTCCAGCAGCACCGCTTCTACGAGAGGAAGCATCGCCACTACATAGGCTCTTCTTGCAAGAGAACCTGGATTGATCACTGCATCAGCAGCAGCCGCTGACACCCACCCACCGACTACCTGTCCCGCAGCCTGGGCGGCTAGCCCCGACCAACCCTGATAAAAAGCAGGATCACTTTGCTCGATATCGGCGGGGAGGGTAATCACTTCAGGTGCTGAAGCTGCATCTGGTGGAGCAGACATGGGAGCGGGCGCTCCTCGGGCAGCCACTGCTACTGGCCTTACAAGCGGGACTACATCTCGATCTGCTAATACAGGCGGCACGGAGCTAGTGCGTAGTGGATTTCTAGACCCGATCAATGAAGCTGAAGCGGAGCGCTCTCCTCTACCACTCGCCGCAATGACTGGTGCTCGTGGATCACTCCCCTCTTCATCTGAATCTGAATCTGTAGTAAGTCTAGGCATAAAACGTACGCCTTGCGCAGCATCTCCTAGTGCTGGCAACACTACGACACCAGAAGCCGCCATATCTTGAGCGCCTCGTGGTAAGGATAAAGGGGCTGCAGCCCCTAGGTCTGACCCTCGTAGCATGCCTCCAATTGCCGGTGGATCATTTGCATCATCATCTTCTGAAGAAGGTGCGGGAGATATGGATCGAGCCGCTACTGCTGCTGGCACACCTCGAGCAGGCGTGACTGATCGAGGAGGAGGAGGCGTGACTGGAGCAGGATGAACCGCTGCACGCGACCTTGCAACAGGAGGTCTGTCTAATTGCTGTTTGAATTCAGGTGGAACGGAGCTAGGAAGTGGTGGCAGCTTTGGACTCTGGATTAATGAACCTGAAAGAGAGCGGTGTGCTTCAGGCTCTTCTCCAGCGCCTGCACCGTCTTCAATAGATGCGTCTTCTTCAATAGATGCGTCGTCTCCTGCACCGTCTCCACGAGATGCGTCGACTGCTGGACTCCTTGCTCCTCGTGCGACGTCTCCTGCACCGTCTCCAAGAGATGCGTCGCCTGCTGGACCCCTTGCTCTTCGTGCGTCGTCTACTGCACCGTCTCCACTAGATGCGTCGACTGCTGGACCCCCTGCTCCTCGTGCGGCGTCTCCTGCACCGTCTCCAAGAGATGCGTCGCCTGCTGGACCCCTTGCTCTTCGTGCGACGTCTCCTGCACCGTCTCCACTAGATGCGTCGCCTGCTGGACCCCCTGCTCCTCGTGCGGCGTCTCCTGTACCGTCTCCACGAGATGCGTCGGCTGCTGAAACCCTTTTTCGCTCTTCGATGCATGCCTTGGCAATCGAAACGGAAAGAAGAATAGCAGACAGCAAAGAGGCTCCAGCTATCCCAGCTTGGATATAAAATTGTTGGCTTCCTACAGTAGCGTGTATCATGCTATAAGTCATAAAAGCAATCGCTGCTACAGAAGCGACAAGTAATATTGTCTTAGTGACTTGCGCAACGTGATAACCAAGAGAGGAACTTGATCTACAGCCAAAACATTCCATAAAAAATAAACCTATTAATTTGTCGTGAAGCTTATATCTTAATATAAATCCGGTTTATTTTCATTAAAGATTTTGTTAATTTTTAGTGAGTCAGAAGTGATAGGTTAAGATTAAAAAATATATTAGTTGCAGATTTTTTTTAAAAATTCGAAGCTCATAAACCAAAAGGCGCTATCATCACTGGTTTTTCAAAAAAAATATATATAAATATCTCATTTGCAGTCATGGTACCTACCATAAATGGTATACTCATTTCACTTGGTAAAAAAAACGCTTTTATGTAGATTGGCGACTATGAAACGAGGGCTGTGGACAGGATCCTACTTCGGCTTAGTGAGGACACAAAACTTTCTGGGCCATTTCTTGCTCCTCATAGTGCGCCTCTATTGGGGTGCCCTCCTGGTTATGACGGGAGTGGGCAAGTGGGTACATCTCGATCAAGTCTCTGAATTTTTTGGATCAATCGGGATTCCAGCTCCCCTCTTCATGGCGACTTTGGTGGGACTAGTCGAGTTAGTGGGTGGAGCAGCCCTTTTTTTAGGGCTCTTTAGCCGGGTTATGAGCTTGTTGTTGGCCTCTCTCTTTTTTTCCGCCTATGCAACAGCCCACACAGAGGCTTTGATGACATTTTTTGTCTCGCCGCAACAGTTTTTCGACGCGACTCCTTTTCTCTACTTGTATGCAACACTGCTCGTATTTTGCTTCGGGCCCGGATTCATCTCCTTCGACTATTGGCTCGAAAGGTCCGTCTATGGCAGTAACATTTAAAAACCCAGATTTAAACATTCATTTTTTTAGGCGTAGCGCCGTTTCTCTGTTTAGGCTCCACTTTATGGATATTTGGGTCTAGTAACTTAAACGAGTTAATGAAACGCTGGTAGTCATTTTGTGTATCCAACGCAGACTTGTATACAGAAAAGACCTGGAAAAGCGTATTGTAGACAAGAATC
>JBJXGG010000015.1:0-11828 GCA_046153495.1 Chlamydiales bacterium | reverse complement strand
TTTTGCGATGATGGGCATCGGATTTTTCAAGGGATTTCCTCTTTGGAGTTTTGGATTAATGGCTGCCTTTCTATTCGCTGCTGGTGTTGCTGTCAGCCGTAAAAAGAAACGGGAAAGGGCTAAAGCGGCCGCTGGAGTTCCGGGAGCTGTTGAGACAGATGTAGAAGGACACGCTATGGTCGGCGGTGGAGCCGATGAATATGCGCTCACACTACCCGTGATTTTGGAGTTGGGCACTCACCTTTCACAGATAATTGGTCAGAAAGGAAAGACTACGCCGCGCCTCGTAGAAGAGCTGATTCCCAAAATGCGACAAGCTCTGTATCAAGATATGGGGATTCGTTATCCTGGAGTCCACGTCCGTACTGAATCTCCTATGTTGGAACAAGATGAATATTCGATTCTTTTGAATGAAGTACCGGTCATTCGAGGGAAAATTCCTCCTAATCACTTATTAACGAATGAGCTAGAGGAGAATTTGCGCCGCTATAACCTCCCTTATATCACATATAAAAATGCAGCTGGGCTTCCCGCTTTATGGGTCGATGAGAAGCATGAAGATCTAATGAATAAAGCGGGTATCAAGTTTTGGAGATCTCTCGAAGTGGTGATCTTGCATCTTTCTTATTTTTTCCGTACTAATGGCCAAGAATTTGTAGGAATCCAAGAGATGCGCGGAATGCTAGAATTTATGGAACGCTCTTATCCCGATCTTGTCAAAGAAGTCACCCGTCTGATTCCTCTGCAAAAGCTTACAGAAATCTTCAAACGATTGATCCAAGAGCAAGTTTCCATCAAAGATTTGCGTACCATTATGGAGTCTCTCAGCGAGTGGGCTCAGTCAGAAAAGGATACTGTGCTCTTGACGGAGTATGTCCGAGCCTCTTTGAAACGTTATATCAGCAATAAATATTCTCAGGGACAATCAACCCTTTCAGTCTATTTGCTCGATCCCGAGATCGAAGAGATGATACGAGGAGCGATTAAGCAGACATCGGCAGGTTCTTATCTTGCCCTCGACCCTGATAGTGTCAACCTCATTCTGAAATCCATGCGGAATATTATCACGCCAACCCCACCAGGAGGACAGCCTCCAGTGTTGTTGACTGCGATTGATGTGAGACGCTTTAGCCGCAAACTGATCGAAACGGAATTTCCTGATGTTGCTGTTGTCTCATACCAAGAGATACTACCAGAAATACGGATCCAACCACTAGGGAGGGTCCAGATCTCTTAATATTTAGGAGGGGGAAATGTCAGATTCAATGCCGATCAACTTGTCCGCCGTACAAACGCGGCAAGCAAAACAGGATATCGGCAAAAGCATCATCGCTAGACAGCTCGAAACAGAAGAGCGTTTCACAGAAGAGTGTGAACGCGGCTTTAATCCTGCCGCGGCCGAACGAGAACAAGGTCGCTATAGCCGTTTCAGAACCATTGAATCGCGTAGAAAGCAACCTACCTCTGAAACAGGACGAATCAAAGAGGTGGAGGCCAAAACGGAGGAAGATCTCGCTCATAGTTTTGAGAGGCGCAATCCTGAGCTTCCAGCGGATAAACTCACCTCTTTGAAAAATAGTTTGCGAGAAGAGATGACTGCTGAAGAGATTTATAACAACGTGAATGAGACGTTTGACGATCCCACTTTGGCAGATGAAGCTCTCGATTATTTAGACCGCGCTACGACAGGAGTATTACAAGGAAAAGTACGTAAAGCGCGCGATATGTTGAATGAATTAAAAGGAAGAGAGATAATCGCAGGGCGAAATATCGACACGGCTGCGAAATCATACCACCGTCAAGGGGCGGGCTCAAGCCCGACAGAATTGAGGAATCTGTATAGAGAAGTAACAGGTGACCCAAAGGAACACAATGCTCTATTTCAGCAACTTTCAGAACAATATGCATTTGATGACCTAAAACTTCTTGTAGCCTTTTTGTTGCAAAGCTTGGCCTACGATCTTAAATCAAAAGGACCTTCGATCCAACAAGCAGAACTGCAATTGCTGATGACAGAAGCAAGAAATTTACAATCTATTCTTTGGGTCTATCTCTTTTTCAAATCTCGTATGAAGCTTATCAAATCTCTCTATAAAAGATATGGGCTCGACCATGATAAAAAGTTAGAGTTTGAAGAGCTTGCAAAAGGGTTTATCCAGATTGTAGAAGATCGCTACCCTTCTATGATAAAAATATTGCGACAGGCAGATAAGTTAGGGTTGACGGATGAAGAGGAAAAAGTCATTGTACTTATGCAGTTTCGTGATGCTGTTCGCCAACTCTCTCCACGGCTCTATAAGTCTATGCGACACAAGCAAGATGTGTTGGTAGCAATTATAGAGGCTTTGGAAGAACTTGAGGAAGAAGAGGAAGAGGAAGAGTGATGCAACCATATGAAGATTTAATCCAACAGCTAGGAGCCGCGATCGGAGTTACACTAAAAGCCGATACAAGGCAGTCGTGCTTGATTGAATTTCCTGGAGATAATGTGAAACTTCAAGTAGATCTTGACTCTTCGGGAGAGCGTGTTCTTGTCGGTACGCAACTGGGGGAGCTTATATCCGGTGTCCG
The DNA here is from genome assembly GCA_046153495.1 of Chlamydiales bacterium. Taxonomy (GTDB): domain Bacteria; phylum Chlamydiota; class Chlamydiia; order Chlamydiales; family JAAKFR01; genus JBJXGG01. The sequence continues at coordinate 9,257 of JBJXGG010000015.1, read as the reverse complement.
GCGAGAGAGTATATTAATGCAGGGGTTAAAAGTGAATAGCCTCCCCCGTTCCCGTTGCGGTATTCTTGCCTATAGCGAAAAAAATAACACCCTTGTGCTCTTCCAGTATCTTCCTCTGGCTAGCATAGATGGCACCAAACTCCATAGCTTTTTGCAGCTGTTTGTAGAACATGCTCGATTATGGAAGGAGTCTCTAAAAGAGGGCAGAGTTCCCCCTATTGAAGGGGAAGAAACGATAAAAACACGTAGTGGAATGCTCGGATTATAGCGTTATGAGACAGAGCCTCAGAGAAAAACTCTTGAAGACCGAAACGGGCGAACAATGGATGAGAATCCGTGAGGGAAATCACCATGGTATCGCTCTTGCCCTCTCGTCTGTACGCTCAGAAAAGAGCTGTGGAATCGGAGAATACCTAGATCTTATCCCTTTAATTCAGTTTTGCCAAGAGATCGGATTCTCTATCCTTCAGTTACTCCCCATCAATGACACGGGACTGGGTGTCTCCCCTTACGACTCTATCTCCGCGTACGCCTTAAATCCCCTATTTCTCTCTCTGACTGCTCTTCCTGAATTAGAACGAATCCCTAATTATACAGAAAAGCTCTCCAAAGTAGCCTACTGGAATCGGACAAATCGGGTCAAATTTCATATCGTCCGAGAACTGAAAAATGTCTTCTTTAAAGAGTATATTCCCACAGTTTTTCCTATCCTTTCTGAACATACTGATTACACAAACTTTCTCAAAGAGCATCAATCATGGCTAGAATCGTACGCTCTGTTTAAAGCGCTTAAGGAAAAAAATTTTTGGAAAAGCTGGGAAGATTGGCCTTCTCTACACAAAACTCCTTCTCAGACGACTTATAAAGATTTACTCGATGAACACAAAGAGGCGTGCAACTTCCACAAGATGCTCCAATTCCTCTGTTTTTCCCAGCTTACACAAGTAAAAAAGTTTGCTAATAAACACGATGTGCTCCTCAAAGGAGATATCCCTATTCTTATTAGTCGTGACAGTGCCGACGTATGGCGTTGGCGCCACCTTTTCTGGCTCCACTTAGCTGCAGGAGTGCCACCCGACATGTATACACGGGAGGGCCAACATTGGGGCTTTCCTCTCTACGATTGGAATCAGATGGAAAAGGAAGGCTACGAATGGTGGCAGGAAAGAGTAAAAATAGCCTCTTTACTTTACAATCTCTATCGAATCGATCATGTCGTAGGCTTCTTTCGTATGTGGGGGATTCCTCTTGGATCTCTTCCAAAAGATGGTTGTTTTTATCCAGCCGATGAAGAGAGCTGGGTCCTTAATGGGAAAAAATTGATGGAAATGATTGTCAAAGCCGCTCCCATTCTCCCTATCGGCGAAGACTTAGGTATCGTTTCTTGGGAAATAAAACAGTGCCTTTGTGATATGGGTATAGCCGGAACAAAATTAATGCGATGGGAAAGGCGCTATGAGACCGATGGCGGTTTTATCTCCCCTGAAGATTATGAACCTATCTCGATGACTACTGTCTCTACACATGATTCTGATACTCTGCAGCTTTGGTGGCGTCATTACCCAAAAGAGGCAAAACTCTTCTCAGAATTCAAGGGATGGGATTATAAGCCCTTCCTAACTCTGGAGAGACAGCGCGAGATTTTGCGGGATTCCCATACCTCTGCTAGCATTTTTCACATCAATCTACTCCAAGAGTACCTCGCTCTCTTCCCCGACCTTGTTTCAGAAAATCCGAGCGATGAACGCATCAACATTCCAGGAAAAATCCTAGACGCCAACTGGACCTATCGATTCCGCCCTACGGTAGAACAAATCGTAGGGAATATCGCTCTTAAAGAGCTCATGCGCACTATCATCCACACTTAAAACAATGAGATTAATGATTATTTTTTAAACATACCATTCCAGATTTATTCCTAACGTTTTTCTGAACTCCGCAGCGCGCTCTTGGGATAGAGAACAAGAAAGGGTGTGAAAAAGATTCGCTCTGTCACGAGGATGAAAATGGACGTACTCTTCGGTAAAATAAGTGATAGCCTCCTCTCTTAGCTCTCCTGCAAGTTGGGTAATTCGTATCAGATGGGGAAACAACAAGCTCATTTTCCTCATGAGCTCGCCCTCTGTTTGCAGTTTTGCTATCACACGCATCTTCTCTTCTTCTCCATCGTCTTGCCAAGATGTACAAGAGAGGAGAATACAAGCAGTAGCCACTGCAACCGCTCGTTCCGTTAATCGATGCATGTCTGGCGCAAGAGTGTGGAGAGCCCCTCCCACGGTTGATCTTTCCACTTGTTCTGCCCACACTCTCGCTACATTCATTTTCTCCATTTTAGTCGCCCGACAATCACAACTTAACCACATACGTCTACTCCTTGTTTTACATCAAGAGAGGGAGTTTCTAAAAAATAGTGAATAAAAACAAGAAATATTTATACTGTCTTTAAAATTATAATTTTTGTTGAACCTTATTCTTTGAATAGGTTACCATCTTCTCTATGTATCTTGATATTAATGCTATCGGAGATATTTCTACTCTAGACAACTTTCGTATTATTAACTCACCTGCTCGTCACCAATACCAAAGCCAAGGTTGTAAAAAAATCTTTCTGCGTCAGACAGCCAAACGGGTTCATGATACATTTTTGGATCTAGTAATAGGAAAAATCGCCCCTGCCGTACCCGCAGCCCAAGCCAAAAAAGTCTTTGCTCAAGCTTTAGCCTCCCGCCAGATAGTATGGAAAAAGAGCGACACGCTAACGGGAGCTAAGTTAAAGGCAATTGCACAAGTATTCGCAGAGGCGGTCTCTCATAGTGAAGGCGTCTTTGTAAATGTGGAGGGAAATCCTACAACACCCGTACAGGCGTTTAGTGATTTTCTCGTGCGGAAAAGAGAGCGAGTCGAAGGAAAATTGCTCCAAGCAAAAATGTTAAAAACGGTTGTTGTGGAAAGGGATGCAGCCTTCATGACCGACTTCAGAGGCGAGCTGCAAGGTGCATTAGACGAGGCTTTTGAGCAAAGAGCGCGTGTTTCTCCAGAGGCGATGCAAACCTTTGTGCATTATATTCTCTCTCTTATCCCTTTTACCTATCCAGAGATTAACTCAAGATGGACGATTCCTATTATGCGGAACGCTCAATGGGAACAAGTAGAATACACTATCGAGCAAAAATTTGACCTCTCTCCTGCGTGCCTCTCTTCTCCCCTGCCAGCTTACGCTTTAATTGCAGGAGGCGACACCCCCCCTATACTTGCCTGTTTAGGAAGCACATATCCAGCTGGAGATGGTTTTATCGCTACATGGATGAGTGACTGCACTCCAGGACTCTCCGTAGGTAAGGCTCCCGTGCTTTATGGAAAAGCAGCTCTTGCTGTATGGTTCCAAGGTAAGCAAAATGTAAAAGTTGTAGGCACGAGTCTTGGGGGTGCTATAGCTCTTCAAATGCTACGCTACTTTGGTGACAAGGTAGGAGAAGTACATGCTGTGAATCCTGCAGGCCTCCACCCCTGGGATAGTTATGGAGAGCAGCACGCTCAAGTTTTTATTTATAGCCAATGGGGAGATGCCGTCTCTACGATGGGATATTTTCCTAGAAATGCGCAAATCTGGCGCATCGTTAAGGATGGGAAAGATGAGAACTTTATCCTTGCCCACGCAAGAGGATATTCAGGCGGCGCTGTTACGATCTTTAAATCGACTGTCGTCTATGAACACCATAGGAAAGATCGTGCTCTTCTTACAGGACTCCACATCGCATTGAGCCCGATTCTTTTCTCCATTCTCTTCTCACTTAATGCCATCAAACGAATCATCGAAGAGCTCTATAACTTCCTTACAGCAAAAGCTCTTGCGGGGCAAAAAGTCTCTAACGAAGATCTTTGTGCTCTTGTGACCTGTATTGCTGTCGGAGCTCTCCTAATCAGCTTGGGGGTAACGATGCTCGCTTTACAGTCGAAATCACCTCTATTTACGCGCGCTCTTTCTCAAGTAGGTCAAAAGGGATATGTGGGCATCAGCGCTGCTACCATCACCTTTGGAGGCATGCTAGTACTGCCTACTCTTAGTCACACAAAAAGGCGATTTTTCCCTGTTGCAGCATCAACTTAACGGCATGTCCACTACGGATTCCTCCCCCTAGGATAGCGCGAGAGAGCATATTGACTACTTCGTGTTGAATCATCCGTTTCAGCGGTCTTGCGCCAAAGTCAGGGTCATACCCCTCTTTTGCTAAATACGCCGTCACCTCTTTACTCCACTCTAATGTAAGATTCCTTTCTTCCATACGCTTCGCGACGAGTTTCATCTGAATCTCAACAATCCTTTCCATATCCTTCTCTTTCAAAGGGAGAAAGGGGAGAATCTCATCGAGCCTATTGAGGAACTCAGGGCGAAAATGTCTCTTCAAGATAGGATCCACCACAGCCAAAATAGCCTCTTTGGTCACCGTTTTTGCCTCCATAAGCTCTTTCGATCCTAGATTCGAGGTCATGATAAAAAGGGCATTTTTGCAGTTTACTTTGCGACCTTTACTATCGGTGAGTCGACCATCATCAAAGATTTGGAGAAGGATATTAAAAACATCTGGGTGTGCTTTCTCCACTTCATCCAATAGCACGACTGCATAAGGACGACGACGGAGTGCTTCCGTGAGCTGTCCCCCTTCATCATAGCCAACATATCCTGGAGGAGATCCAATCAATTTGGAGACTGTGTGCTTCTCCATATATTCAGACATGTCGATACGAACCATCGCGTCTTCTTTGTCGAATAACTGGACTGCCAATGCTTTAGCAAGCTCTGTTTTTCCCACTCCAGTAGGTCCCAAAAACAGAAATACACCGGTTGGTCGATTAGGGTCGCTCAAACCTGCGCGAGAGGCGCGGATGGCGTCGCTCACAGCCTCTACAGCAAAATCCTGTCCTACCACGCGTTCTTCCAACACTTTTTCCAATTGCAAGAGCTTTTCCGCCTCACCCTCTAGCATTTTATTCACGGGGATGCCGGTCCACTTAGCAACTATTTGGGCAACCAAAAATTCGTCTACCTCCTCCTGCAAAAGCCGGTGCTCTTTCCTGCTTAATTCAGCTTGCGCTTTATCGATCTCTTCTTGCAATTTGGGAATCTCTGCATAACGGAGCTGCGCAACCCTATTGTAATCTGCTACTCGTTCGGCCTCCTCTTCTGCAAATCGAAGTTTCTCTAACGCATTTTTCTTCTCTTTGACAACATCTAAGAACTGCTTTTCGTTTTCCCATCGCTGTTTGAGGAGCTGCAACTCTTCTTTGACAGCCACAATCCTTTTTTCCAACTCCTCATCTCTCTCTTTTTCCCTTTTCATCCCCTCTTGCTTCACTATAAGAGAAGATAGCTCGCGCTCTTTGATGTCTATAGGAAGAGGACGACTTCCCAACTGCATCCGAATTAAACTTGCAGCCTCGTCAATCAAGTCAATCGCCTTATCGGGTAAAAAACGATCCGCGATATAGCGGTGCGAGAGCATCACAGCAGCATAAAGAGCCTGTTCAGTGATACGCACTCCGTGGAAAATCTCGTATCGCTCCCGCAGACCACGCAAAATGGCAATCGCGTCTTCCAGAGAGGGTTCTGTCACAAAAACAGGTTGAAAACGTCTCTCTAACGCAGCATCTTTCTCAATATACTTTTGATACTCATTGAGAGTCGTTGCGCCAACACAGTGGAGTGTGCCTCGCGCTAAAGCTGGTTTCAACAAGTTCGCGGCATCCATTGCCCCCTCTGACCCTCCTGCTCCTACAAGCGTGTGTACCTCATCGATGAAAATAATGATCTGCCCATCACTCTTCTCAATCTCATCTAAAATCCCCTTCAAACGCTCCTCAAACTCGCCTCGAAACTTCGTGCCGGCAATCAAACTTCCCATATCTAATGAGACTAACTCTTTTCCTTTAAGAGAATCGGGAACATCTTCTTGGATAATCCGATTGGCCAGTCCTTCAGCAATCGCAGTCTTTCCTACTCCAGGCTCTCCGATCAACATCGGGTTATTTTTCGTCCGCCTCGATAATACTTGAATGGTACGACGGATCTCTTCATCTCGCCCAATCACAGGGTCCAGCTTCCCTTGCTTCGCTAATCTTGTCAGGTTTTTACAAAATTTCTCTAAACACTTCATATTTGTTTCAGCTGTAGGCGAATCCATATGACGATCTCCACGCATTTTCTGCATCAGCTCTTTCAACTTGTTTAGATCAATGCCCGCCTTGGCTTTCCAACTCTCAAATGGCTCCCCGCCGCCTTGCCAAAAGCTTAGCAAGAAGTGATCGCTCGACACATATTCATCATTGAACTCTTTGGCAAATTTTTGTGCATCGACTACACGCCCTTGGAAATTGCGCCCAGGTTGCGGCTCTTGCGTCTTTCCACTATATTTAGGAAGATGTTCGAGAGAATCTGAAACCTCTCTCAGTAAGGATTCTGGAGAGACTTTTAACTCTTCTAAAATGCCGCGGAAATAGCCTTTTCTATCTTCGAGGAATGAGCAAAGAAGGTGATTCTCCGTAACCTCTGTATTACGCCTCGTCTCAGCTTTTTGGAAAGCCTCTTGAATAGCAGCCATAGCGGCTTCGGAAAAATTTTGTTTCATAACGACACCTCTGAAGGAGCATTATACATATCGGAGGCTTTTTTCGCTATTAACCTGAGTTTTGGGTTGTTCTTCCTCGTAATCAGAGGAGTGTTCTGAGATGATCTGGCAATTTTTTGCGAAGATCATAGCCGAAGGCGCTATTATCGAGCAAAAAATTGCAAGAGCAGCCAGAAAACTCCCTGAGGATGAGGGAGCAGAGCCCAAAACTCAGGTTATTATTCTGGTAACTATTCAGGGCAATGCAACACAAGAGCTTTGCGCAACTCACGCAATGCCCTGGGGGAGAATTGACGGGCATGAACAATCTCTTCTGCACAGTGCAAATATTTCCAACAACTTTTATAGTCGTGACGCTCACCATGTACTACACTTAAATAGTACTCAATCGCTGGGTCATTCGCATCGAGCGCATGATATCTACGCAAATATTGGATAGCCTCTTTTGCTCGGTTCAGTTGTAGGTAGGAGATCGCCATCTGTTGGAGGCCGTCTCGAAAATCAGGATACTTGTCTAACACCACGCGAAGCCGTTCTTGTTTTTTTAAAATAGACTCTCGCGTTTCATCTACCTGGATGAAAACAGCCTTAATACCTTCATGATCAACCTTCTTAGATAAATAGTCTTCTGCTAAAACTCGTTTGGCAACAGCAAAATCGGGAGTATGATCTACTACCTCTTTCAACAGAGCGACACCCCTCTCTTCCTCTCCTGTAAGCAGACAACTATAAGCGAGTAACTCGGTGACCAAAGCATCCCCTTCCATATAGGGAAGCGCCTTTTCATAGCTTTTGCGGGCTTGGGCGAACTTTTCAGTGTGAAGATAGACGGAGGCTTGGTTGACATGTGTCATCCCGACCACCTCTTTCAACTCTCTTACCTGTAAATGGCGTGTGTTGATTCCAAGATAGGTTTCGGAAGGGACATGAATCCCTCGGGCTGTGGTCTCAATATTAATCTCTTCTCCGCTATTCCCATAGCGCACATATATATGACCTGGAGGAGTCACAATCTCTAAGGGAAGATCTATTCTTTGCGCAATCGCAAGATAAAGAGCCGTTACGCCCAAGCAGACACCCAAATGGTCATCCATGACTGAAGGAAGAAAAGTGAAGAGATCTATGTCTTGGGCATAGATCGACTGTGGAGGAAAGCGAAAATGCATCTGCTGAAATATAAAATAGTTAGTTGCTGTGATCTTTTGCAGCGGCGTGGCATCCAGCGGAAGCTCGGCTAAGATCTGCAGCGCCATCAAATCTAAAAGGGCCGAATAGTGACGCGCCTGTATTTCAGCCTTCTCCCCTCCAGCCATTTGGGAAAGAATCAACGCTTTACCCAAATCAATCTCGTAAGAAGGAAGAGAGAGTACCTCCTCTTCACTTTTTGCAAAGTATCCTTTTAATTGTCGATTGGGAAGAAAAGAGGCAAGCCGCTCTATCGTGAGACACTCCTCTTCTGTTAACTCCTCTTTTATTCCCTTATAGCGATTGACGAGGGGAGCTATTTTTGCCACATCCAATGCATTTTGGGAACGCAAAAGTTCGGTTGCGCGAAAAAGCGCCTCCTGCCCCTCTCCTCTATCAGAGTAAAGCTCATAAAAAGCAAGGCTTTGGGCTATCGATTTGGGATTAAGCGAGTTAAAAAGAGCACGCAAATAATCTGCTCCATATCCGCACTGAAAAAGAAGTAGAAAGAAAAAAATAACTCTCAAAGTTTATTTAATCCGTTAAAAGCAGCAATGCGATACCCTTCGGCAAACGTGGGATAATTGAATACCTGATTGGTAAAAAAGTCCAGCTTTGCCCCAAAGCTCATTGCGAGTTGCCCAATGTGGATCACCTCTGTTGCATTGCGCCCCACAATATGGACTCCTAAAATTTCTAAACTTTTCTTATCGAAAAGAATCTTAAAAAGGCCCAAGCTACTCGATCCTGTAATATGGCTTTTTGCTATTTCGTAATAATAAGCCCTTCCTGCTTCGAAGGCAATGCCCTTTTTTACTAACTCCTCTTCAGTCAACCCACAACACGAAATTTCGGGTATAGTATAGATACCAAGAGGAAAGAATGAGGGAAAAGGGTGGATTGCATGCCCAAAGGCGTGGCGCGCTGCGCACCTCCCTTGCTCCATACTTGTGGAAGCGAGAGCCGGATAGCCTACCACATCGCCCGCTGCATAGACATTCGGATTCGGTGTTTGAAAATGTTCATTCACAGGAATATATCCACTCTCTGTAATCTGTATGCCGATATTTTCCATAGCAAGCCCACGCACATTCGCTTCACGACCTAAAGCATACAAAAGCGCCTCGGCTTCAAAACTTTTATCATCGGTGGTTTCTACAATCGCTTTATCATGACAACGGTAAACCTTACGGGGAATTTTATAAGGTAAGAACTCCAACCCAATCTCTTTTAGACCTACTTGCAGATGTGTACCTATTTCCGCATCCAGATAAGGCAAAAGACGATCTTTGCGATCCAATACAGTGACCTTCGAGCCTAGGGCGGCAAAAAAACTCGCGTATTCTGCTCCAATCACTCCTCCACCGAGCACGAGCAGTGTGCGTGGTACCCGTTCGATTGAGAGCAATCTTGTGGAGTCTAAAATAACCTCTTCATCAAAAGGAATAT
>JBJXGG010000026.1:0-3965 GCA_046153495.1 Chlamydiales bacterium | reverse complement strand
TAATTTGCAACGATATGTCTATGTACCTGGCCATCAACCCTTCCATTGGAAGGTTGATTTGGAAAAGCAACTCTCTTTATCCTATGGCTACACGACTCGTACTTGCTGTCTGCATTGAGGCCCGCCGCGATCAACTCCTTCTTCTCGCGTAGAGAAGATCAGGAGGATTCCTGCTCGCGCAATGAAAGGTAGAGCCATAGCGTCGACAGCTCCGTAGGACTCTTCGTGTGTATTCGAGACATTGACAGAGTCAATACCCCACCCATTTCTCATCAAAAACAATTGTGTCCACTGTAATTTTTTGGTGTCATTCAAATCAAAGCGTCGAAACTCGATATTTCCCGCCTTAAACATCGATTGAATCCGCATAAATCTTTCATCAGTGGAAAGCCAACTAATGCCTTGTGTTCTCATTCTGTGCAGAGCCAGTAATTGTATTTTCGCGGTCATTTCTGGATCTCTCCCAGCACCAGATCCCCCTCCAAAAAACATCTCTCGATTCTCGAAGACAAATGTATTGATCTTAAGTACGGCGTCCTCTTTGGATTCCACTAGTGGCATCTCCCTGATCATGAATTCCCAGAATCTCTGTGTCCGAATCCCTCTGTCTAACGCCAGGACCCCCTCTACACCTCTGACAGAAGCGACATCGAGACCAAACATCCCCCCCACAAAAATATGCACCCTACCCACTAAGGGATGGCCTGCCATTATCTGCAGAGTTTCATCAAGTCCCCTCTCGTGAGAAACAAGAAAAAGGCGATGATTAAAATCATCGTGCCAATCAGTAGAAGGGAAAAGGCTGTGGGGCAGGCTTGCTGTAAGAGACGTCATAATAAAACGGTGATTCTATCTGCTACTGAACATTTTATGCAAGAAACACTTCTTTTTTTAATAACCTGAGTTTTGGGTTGTTCTTCCTCGTAATCAGAGGAGTTTTCTGAGATGCTCTTACAATTGTTTGCGAAGGTCATAGCCGAAGGCGCTATTATCGAGCAAAAAATTGTAAGAGCAGCCAGACAACTCCCTGAGGATGAGGGAGAAAAACCCAAAACTCAGGTTAATAGAGTTCTTCTACCATAACACGGGTTAGTTGTTCGAGAGAGGGTCTTTCAGATCGTACAGCAATGCCCCGCACGTCTGGCATTTGCATCAATTGGTCGACCCAGCAGCGGATTTTAATGGCGTCTGGAGAGATAGAAAGCACATCTCCCCAGGGTAGCACGGGAGCGCTTTTGCCCACCTTGGCCACAGAGACAATCTGATCAATTTTTTCAATCTCCATATTGTCCTATATAAAGGATGCTCTATTTTTTTGGAAAGCGGTTAGAATCTTTTCGCGATCGAGTTCTTTACTCCTCCCACACAAAAGGTAACACTTCACTCAACTCTTTGGCTCCCTTTTGCAACAGCAAAAGTCGATCAAAACCAACGGCAACGCCGGCGCAATCAGGTAGCCCTCTTTCCAGGGCTTCAATAAGCCTCTGATCAATTGGATAGCGCTCTTTCCCTAATTCCACGCGTTGCCTGTTTGCCTCCTGTAGACGCTCTCTTTGCTCTAATGCATCGCATAACTCATGGTAACCATTACAAAGCTCCACTCCTTGGTAGAATCCCTCAAACCGTAGAGCAACCAGCTCCCCATTTTTTAGATATGTGCGAGCAAGCGCAGCTTGCTCAGGGGGGAAGTCAACCAAAAACGTCACCTTCCCTTGCCCTAAATGAGGCTCCACTTTAAAGGCAAAAAGATGGTCCCGCTCTTCTGGATCTGTAGGAAAGCTCCCTGCATAGCGCAAAAAGACCTCCTTTATAGGCACCGCTTCAAAACTCTCCACATCTAAGAAAAGTTGGAAAAAAGCGAATGTCTCTTCCATTAACTCCGTTAGCGAAAAACCGTGCCGATACCATTCCACCATTGTGAATTCGGGGTTGTGCTTCGCACCAAACTCAAAATCACGAAACACATGCCCCATCTGATAGATGTCACCCGCTCCCTCAGCTAAAAGGCGCTTCATAGCAAACTCAGGAGAGCTGTGGAGATAGCCTCGCCTTCCCATCACTTGCGCGCCCACAATCTCAATGTGTGTATCGATAGGACAAGAGCGAGCAAGGAGCGGAGTATCTACTTCGATCACTTCTCGCATCGCAAAAAACTGCCGGACATGGGCAAACATTTTGGCGCGTGCTTGCAAAATCTCTGTTTTATTTACTTGCGCGAGAGACATATTCTCCTGTTCGAGTATCTACTTTAATTATTTCGCCCTGCTCGATAAAAATCGGTACCTGTACAGTAGCGCCTGTGGATGTTATAGCTGGCTTCATCACTCGGCCCGAAGCGGTATCACCTCGTACTCCTGGCGCCGTCTCGGTAATTTCTAATTCCATAAAAAGAGGGGGATCAATAGTCACTACCTCCCCTTTGTAAAAAATCAAACCATAAATCAGATCTTCCATTAACCACTTTTTTACATCATCGTCAATCTTAGAAACAGTCACCTGCTCAAAGGTTTCCTCATGCATAAATGTGGCGCCAGACTGGTCTACATAAAGAAGGCGCATTTTGTGATCATCGACATCTGCCTCCTCCAATGTCTCGCCGGACTTAAATGTTTTTTCAATCACTCTTCCTGTCAATAGATGCTTGAGACGGACTCGATTGAAGGCTTGTCCTTTTCCCGGCTTCACAAACTGATTGCTCACCATAATATAAGGTTGCCCTTCCATTTCCACTTTCAAACCTGCGCGAAAATCGCTTGTACTCACTACTTGACCCATAAAAAAATTTCCTGTTATTCAGATGAGGAAGAGTGTAGCATAGAGAAGCATGTGGTTCAAGAATTACAAAGATCACCCCAATGACTCGCCCTGGAGAAAGGTGGAATCAGCACATGTCGTCGGTTGCGAAATGAACGAGGTGTACGGATGGGGAGAAACATTTTATCGACCCCCCCCCAAGAAGCCCAGTTTTCTTCGGAAGCTCTTTACGCGAAAAAGGAAAAGGGGTAAAAATAGCTAGATGGCCGAGGGATTTAAAGAAACAGACCGACATGAGGCGCAAATAGCTGCCGATACGCTAGAGCGTTACTCTGGTTCCGAGATCGATCATTTTGGCTCTTACCTTTTGCTCACTAACTTCCACCGCTATATCAAAAACTTTGCAGAGCACCACCAGGTCCCCCTCCTTGAGGGTTCGATGTTTACTGCGGCTCACTGCCCCGAACTCGACATTAGCATTATTGATTTCAAACTGGGCGCTGCAGCTGCGGCGCTGATTGTCGATCTCTGCTCTTTTCTTCCTAGCATTAAAGCAGTCCTGATGCTTGGAATGTGTGGAGGACTGCGACGCCATTACAAAGTGGGAGATTATTTTGTCCCTGTGGCAGCCATCCGTGGAGAGGGAGCTTCCGATTTCTACTTTCCCCCAGAAGTGCCTGCTCTTGCAAACTTTCTGATGCAGAAAGCGACAACAGAGGTGTTAGAAAAAGAAAAAGCCCGCTACCATATCGGTATCTCTCACACAACCAACATCCGCTTTTGGGAATTCAATGAGGCTTTCAAAGAGAAACTGCATGAAACCCGCGCTCAAGCGATTGAGATGGAATGCGCCACCCTTTTTGCAGCAAGCTATCGGAGAAAGCTCCCCTTAGGCGCCCTTCTCCTAATCTCTGATCTCCCGTTGAGTCGAGAGGGGATCAAAACGAAAAAAAGCTCGCGCCTTATCTTTGATACCTATACAGATGACCATCTCAACAAAGGGATAAAGACCCTGAAAGTAATGGGAGAGATGCTGAAGAAGAAGGTGAAAGGAGCCTTCCGTGGCAGCGCCTCCAATACCGATGCTTAAAGCTCAGGTTGGTATTAACCTGAGTTTTGGGTTCTTCTCCCTCATCCTCAGGGAGTTTTCTGGCTGCTCTTGCAATTTTTTGCTCGATGATAGCGCCTTCGGCTATGATCTTCGCAAAAAA
>JBJXGG010000007.1:0-4112 GCA_046153495.1 Chlamydiales bacterium | reverse complement strand
AATTGAGATTGACACTCTCTGATTGCGCGAAAACTCCCGGGGCTTAATGATCCCAAATCGATCCATATTTCTAATATTGACCAATTTGGGATCATTAAGCCGCAGGGTTTTGGCACAACCGGAGAGTATCAATCTCAATTTAATCGGCTATATGCATAGAATGTTGATAACTCAGAAGCCATTTGAAAGAACAGACAAAAATGTGGAGTTAAAAGCGGTCTAGGATAGGCTTTGACAAACTATTATAGTTTTTGGAAGGCTAAATAAAAGGTTTAAAGTTAAATCACTGCTTTCTGAAGATCTTCGTGCTCAAAAGCAGAGGCCATCCGATCAATCTCTGTTTTTTTTATTTTAAGTTTTGCGGCCTCTTCACGCCATAAAGTCGTCGCTGAGCCCACTTCTTTAAAAATATTTTTTACTTGTGAATTGTCGAGATCAAAATAATGAGCCACACTAACTGCTATATCAAGAGATGCACTAGGATCTATTAGATCGATCGCGGTGGATAAAATTCTTGGTTTAATATCTGTTGGTGTGGGATTCAAATCATATGCAGGAGACAAGCGCCAACCGGACAGACCGGAGTAGAGAAATGCGTGATTGCGCAAATGGTCATCCACATTAGAAATTAATACATTAAAAACAATACGGCGCCATAGAGCTTCCAGGTCTTCTTTAGGTGAAGCACTCATTTGCCGGATAGCATCGGCGATCTCAAGATAACTATGCATTTCGTTATCTTTTGCCCCTAAAACACTCATGGCAGACAGAAATGGAATACGGATATTTTTTTTCCGATCGAACCTTCTGGACAAAAGAATTTGTTGACGTGCTACTGTCTCCATGCGCCACTCTGGAACTTGAATTCCCGCCTTGTTTGCCAGCAAAAGAGCAACAGCTTCCCAAGCAATGATATTTATTTCATCATCCTTGCGGGGGAACTTGGCAATCGCTAAATGACCATCCTTGTCCCTTACAGAAGATTTAGGTCTGGCTCCTCCCAATGAGGAACCAGGAGCAAGCAATAGTCGAAGATCTTCCTCAGTGTCCGAATCTTGCATGACATGGCTTGCAGCGGTGAGCAGTTTACCAACTGAAATTAAAGGGGGGATATGGTTTTTGTCATAGGTAGTTAAGAAAGGGCCTTGTTCCTCTCTTTTAAAACGCAATGCACCTTGTCTTCCTTCGTCATCGACCATCAATAAAAAATCAATTTCCCTTAATGCACGTGCAGTCCGCTTTTCATGTTCAGCATTTTTTCTTTCAGAGCGACGCATAAGCAAACGACCCCAACGGTCAGGGGCAGAATCATCAATTGCTCCAAAAAGAGGTTTATCAGATGCTGCATGAAAAGAACCGGCACCCAATTTTAAAGCTGGATCTAACTAGAATCGTTTAGGATGATTTAACCAATCACGGTCATATTCAAACGACATGCTTTCTTGCCCATTGCGAAAGCGGCCCCAAAGTTGGCCTACTTTCATAGGAATGTCCCCTAGATCTACATAAACCAAAATGGCATGATGCTCCATTCACTCTTCTCCTTTTTCTTTTCGGGAAAAGCGAATACGCTTTGGTAAATTGTCAGCTTCTAATCCCATACCTAATGAATCAAATGTGGGATCGGCTAATTCGACCAGCCGTTCAATCATTCCTAAAATAAATAAAACTTTGGCATAAGCTCCCAAAGAAACTCCATCATCGCCCTTTTCAATTTTACTTAAGGTCGCGCGACTAATTGCAGCTCTTTCTGCAGCAAGCTCCATGGGAATTCGACGCCTTTTTCTAGCATCACGAAGATCCTGTCCAAACTTTTTCAAAGCTCTTTTAACAGGAAAGGGGGTATTTTTAATGTCCATAATATTAGTCCTTATATACTTTATCGTATAGGATTACAGACATTAAGTAAATGGATTTTGGATAGAATCTTGAAGCGATATGTCTGATCAAACGTTTTTTAGATGCTTTGCGTAAGATAAGATTATAATTTAAAACACTATACAAAATCGAAACCAGCAAAGTAATGCTTTTCTTGTGCCTCGTAAAAACTTTTTTAAAACGTTTGTATAAAGCATGTTAAATTTTTAGACACCCTCTATGGGCTTCGAAAAAATCTTCTAAATCTGGCATCTTACCTACCATGGCTTTGTATCTTTATTTTTTGCTCTTGGTATTATGCACGAACGTGAAGTTGACGTTCATTCCAGGGACGCATAAAGTGGAAAGTGGCAGCAGCTGTCGAGCAACACCCAACATATTCCTCCATGTTGGCTAGGGAATCGATCTTCCCTGTCATGAAAAGGTCGCGCGCTCCTGGATCTTCGTAAGAGTGCCACACAAGAGTATACCCTGGGGGGCCAGTATATAGGCCATCTTGATATAAGCCAGGGAGGTATTGAGCTTGTCCGCCAAACCAAGCAAAATTTTCATCTTCAACAGCAATAATTTTGAGGCGAGGTAGCAAGCGCTCTTTACGCACCTGCTTTAGTGCCAGAGCTTGCAGAGCCAATGTCAGGGTAGCATCACCTGAAAGAAGCCCATTTTGTGGATGGATGGTATAGACATAACCTTGCTCGCAACAACCTTCTAGCATATCGAATTCATTGCGCATCTGCTCCAAGTAGATATTACAATACGCCTCCAAACAGATTCCCTCTACAGCGATATTTTGTAAGGTGGAGATATCATCAATCCGATTGATCAAGGCAATAGCTTCTTCCCTCGATAGATGTTGCATCTGCTGGTAGCTTGGGATGCGGTGTGCTGCTGTAAGATGAAAAATCAAATGATTGCGGAAGTGCTCTTCTGAGATGGCTCCTGGATTCAATCTTCCCTCTTTTGCCTCTGCAGCTACTTGGCACATCGCGCGCATGTAGGGGCATGGGCGAGGAGTATTACTGAGGAGGACTAAACGCATAGCGCCCGGAGGATAGGGGGTGATAGCCCCTTGTAGAAAATCTGCTGCAAATAACACAGGAGAGATACCTGTCACAAAAAGGTGCTGCGCTGATTGGATGGGGCCCCACGCAGGATCGTTTGTGCTAAATCTCTGTCTAGAAATCACTTCCATCGTAAAAGGGCTTCGTTGTATCAGAGGCATTGAACCTTCGAAGAGATCTCTGTTGGATAGAGCAGCGGGGCGGAAGTAGGTAGGAATCTCTCCCTCGAAAATAGGAAACAGATGACTTGAATCTACACTCCGGAATGACCTATCCCTAAAATGTTCGTCTAAACCTTTTTGGCCTCGAACATTTTGATAAAGAGGAGGAAGACTTTTACGGGCAAAGGGATGGGGCCGGCTAACGGGCGTAGGTGCATCGCCAGGAGATGCAAGTTTTTTTTTGCAGAGGTGCACGATACTGTACGTGATGCCCGTAAAAGCGACGAGGCCACCCCCTCCATAGATCATGATGTAGGCGTTCGCATTATTGATATAGGTAAAATTATGCCACCCTTGCGTCTGGATCACCCCAACTGCTAACACACTCAAAGCGCCGGCTGCGACGATGCAGGTCAAAGTGGGCGTAATCCAACGGCATAAGGATGTACACTTTAATGATTCCATACAGCCCTCAATTATAGCACAAATATATTAAGATGGAATCAGGGAATATTTGGTAATTTGGTAATACCAAGAGCAAAAAATAAAGATACAAAGTCATGGTATAAGCTCGCTCATAACCTCCTCAACGGAGATCTGCTTCATGCAGCGGAAGTCAATAGGACAGGTACGCCGATAGCAGGGGGAGCAAGAGACGTGTTTATGGAGGGTTTTACCATGCAGGTAGGGGCCTGTCGAGATCTCATTGGTGGAGCCAAATAGGGCTAGGAGAGGGACCGCGAGAGCGGCAGCGAGGTGCATCGGGCCGCTGTCATTCGTCAGAAAATGGTCGCAGCTCGCAATAAGGGCAATGAGCTCTCGTAACGATGTTTTATTACTCAGATTGTGGACGTGAGGAGAGATACCCTCAGAGATGGCAGCTACCTGGGCGGCTCCGGCCTTATCCCCAAAAAAAAGGACATGGTTTTCTGGGTTATCCGTCAGCCTTTTTGCCACTTCACGGAATCTCTCTGGTAGCCAACATTTGGCAGGACCAAAGGCTGCGGTAGGG
>JBJXGG010000006.1:0-4934 GCA_046153495.1 Chlamydiales bacterium | reverse complement strand
AATTGAGATTGATACTCTCTGGTTGTGCCAAAACCCTGCGGTTTAATGATCCCAAACCGGTCAATATTAAAAATATGGATCGATTTGGGATCGTTAAGCCCCGGGAGTTTTCGCGTAACCAGAGAGTATCAATCTCAATTTAATCGGCTATATGCTGAATGTATAGGGAGATATGTTGTGTCCGGCGATGTAGGACCTACGGTTTACGATCCAAATTTTGCTTACAATGATGGCTTTTTTAAAGCATCTAGGAATATTACCGTTGTAGGCGGAGTGCTTCTGCTGTTAGGTGTTGTCCTCGCTGCCACTAAGCAATACACAAATATGCCCCCTTTTGTGTATGAAAAGATCCTCACTCCATTCGGAACAACGATCTTTTCTATGGGAGGAACGACTTTTCTTTGGATATACTGCATCCGCCAAAATTCAAAATTCTCCACTACCGGATTTAAAACCTTTTCCTTGTTACAAAAAATGGTGCGCCTTTTCACAAAAGAGAGATATTTGCAAATACCTGAGCAAAATATCGAGAACGTCTTCTCGATCAAGGGAGAACAAATAGCTGAACGTGCCGCTCTGCGAGGAATAGACAATAGTATTCCAGCATCTTATGTAGCTATTCGAAACGGAAATCAGGTTCTCGTCTTACGAGAGACCGGGGTAAATAATCTCGTGGAGTTCGCGATTGTGACACTGCGGGAGAGAGAGGATAGTCTTTGCGGTCAAAAAACAATCCTCACAGAAGATCAGTTTGCAGACATCCAAGTATTTATCGATCTCGTGAGAGAAGGCTAAAAAAAGCATTTTTCACCTCGGGATGGTGGAACTGGTAGCCGCTCTTGAGTAGTTTCGCTGGCTCTGCATGAATACTCGAGAGAAATACCTCCACACCCGACCCATATAACAATTTGAGGATAAATTTCGGCAGAGGAAACTTCGTAGGTCTGTGGAGCACTTCGCCAAGAGCCTGCGTCATCTCAGCATTAGTAACAGCCCCAGGCGCACAAAAATTGATCGCCCCATCGAGCTCTTTATGAGCGATGATATGTTGGCAAGCCCCTGCAAGATCTTCTATCGTAATCCAGCTTACCATCTGCTTCCCATCACCGAGTTGGCCTCCAATACCGAGCTTAAAAGGAGGAAGCATACGTTTGAAAGCGCCCCCTTCTTTCCCCAGAACGATCCCAAATCGACAGAGAGCAACACGGATATTGGCTCGGATGAGTGGCTCTGTCAGTTCCTCCCAATGACGGCAGATGGCCGCTAGGTAGCCATGGCCTGAAGTACTCTCTTCCGTTAGCTTTTCCCTCCCCCGCTCTCCATAAAACCCAACTGCTGAGGCACCGATATAGAGTTTAGGAGGGTGATTGAGAGTAAGGATGGTATCACATAAAAAGGAGGTGGCGGCGTAGCGGCTCTGCCGGATCCGCTCTATCTTCGTCTGAGTCCACCTACCAAGGACATTCTCGCCCGCTAGGTTGATCACCACATCGGCCCCTTCCAAGTGCGTTTTCTCCATCTGCCTGGCATAAGGATCCCAAAAAGGCTCTTTGCCACCAGGCTTTCGACTCAAAGCTACAACCGTATTACCTCGCTCCTTAAAATACCTCTTTAGGTAGCTACCAATAAATCCGTGCGATCCTGCAAGTACTACTTTCATACAATCTTTTGTAGCCCGATTGCATTTTATCGTGCAAGTAGCTATTCTCCACCTTCTATGTCTGATCTCAGTGAAGAAAAATTGCGCACCCTAGGTCGCCTCTCCCGCCTCAAGCTTTCCGAAGAGGAGCTACATAAGCTCTATATTGATCTGAAAAGAGTAACTGACTATATCGATCTGCTCAATGAAGTCGATGTGAGTGATCTCAACCCATTCAGCCACATGGATGAACAGTCATATGAGACGTTACGGGAAGATGAAGTACGTGACCCTCTCCCCCGTGAGGTTTTTTTGGATAATGCACCAGATCAAGTGGGTGGCATGGTGCGCGTACCCCCTGTAATGAAATAAATGTATCGATTGACTGCGAGAGAGATCCACGAAAAATTTCTGAAAAAAGAGCTCTCTGCTCTGGAAATTACTAACTATTTTTTGGCTCGTATCGACAGATATGACCCCAGGGTGGGCTCATTTTTAGCGGTTTTCCATGAAAGAGCAAGGAAGCGAGCGGCTGCAGTCGATGCAAAGTTAGCTCGCGGCGAGAAAATGGGGAAGCTCGCTGGCGTCCCCATTGGTGTCAAAGATAATATCCACGTGAAAGGCGAGCTTACGACATGCGCTTCTAAATTTCTTACGAATTATAAAGCGGTATTCGACTCAACTGTGACAAGGCGCTTCGAGGAAGAGGATGGGATTGTGCTCGGCAAGCTGAATCTTGATGAGTTTGCGATGGGCTCTTCTAACGAACACTCTGCCTTGAAAGAGACATTCAATCCTTGGAACCTCTCTTGCGTTCCTGGTGGCTCTTCAGGTGGTTCTGCCGCAGCAGTAGCAGCGAGACTCTGCCCGCTCTCAATTGGCAGCGATACGGGTGGCTCTGTACGTCAGCCGGCCGCCTTTTGTGGTGTTGTAGGGATGAAGCCTACCTATGGCCGCGTTTCGCGCTACGGCCTTGTCGCTTTTGCGAGCTCTTTAGATCAAATTGGACCCTTTGCGACAAGGACAAGCGATATTGGGATGATCATGGAGGTGATGGGACACTCAGATCCACACGATGCAACCACATTAAAAACCCCTCCTGATGAATATCTCTTCAACGGAAAGATAGTGGGGAAAAAGATTGGAGTCCCTTGGAGTTTTTTAGAAAATCTACAAGAGGAGCCTGCTCAAGTTTTCCGAGACTCTTTGGATAAATTAAAAAGCTTGGGGTGTGAGATTGTCGATGTCGATTTACGCATCCTCAAATACGCTCTTGCTACCTATTACATCATTGCCACAGCCGAGGCATCGACAAATCTCGCCCGATTCGATGGAGTGCGTTACGGTGTGCGGGCAGAGGCGAAAAACTTAAGTGAGGTCTACGATCTCTCGCGTACTGCTGGTTTTGGAAAGGAAGTGAAGACACGTATCCTCCTCGGGACTTATATGCTCTCTTCCGGCTATCAAGATGCCTACTACAAAAAGGCAACGAAAGTACGTGTAAAGATGATCGACGAGTTCAATCGTGCTTTTACAAAATGTGATGTGATTGCCACTCCCGTCTCCCCTATTGCCTGTTTCCCCAAAGGGGCGATCCAAGATCCTCTTGAGATGTATCTGCAAGACACCTATACGGTAGGAGCCAATATCGCAAGACTGCCAGCTATTAGCGTCCCTTGCGGATTCAACAAGGAGAAAAAGCCATTTGGTCTCCAAATCATTGGCCCGAAACAATGTGATTCTCTTGTCTGTCATGTAGCCGATGCCTACGAGAGAATCGCCCCCTTCTCGCATGAGATACCCCCGGAGTTTGACCATGGTTGATACCGCTACATACGATCAATGGGAGCCCGTGATTGGGCTAGAAATCCATGTCGAGCTCAATACGAAATCAAAACTTTTTAGCTCCGCGCCCAACCGATTTGGCGATGAACCTAATACCAATATTTCGGATGTCTGCACAGGGCAGCCCGGGACATTGCCGGTCCTCAATAAAGAGGCTGTGAAAAAGGCGGTTCTCTTTGGTTGTGCCGTGAAGGCTAACATCTCTAAGTATAGCCGTTTTGACCGCAAATCCTATTTCTACCCCGACAGTCCGCGTAACTTCCAAATCACGCAATTCGACATGCCAATCATCACAGGTGGAGAAGTGACCGCTGACGTCTATGGTACACCAAAAACGTTCCAAATCCACCAAGCCCACCTCGAAGATGATGCGGGCATGCTCAAGCACTTTTCACAGTTTGCTGGAGTCGACTACAACCGCGCCGGAGTACCTCTGATCGAGATCGTGAGTAAACCCTGTATGACAACGGCAATGGATGCTGTTGCCTATGCGACAGCAGTAAAGGCGATACTTCAGTATATCGATGCTTCAGACTGCAATATGGAAGAGGGTTCTCTGCGAATCGATGCGAATATCTCGGCTCGTCCAAAGGGCAGTCGTGAGCTGCGTAATAAGGTTGAAATCAAAAATATGAACTCTTTCAACTTTCTCGGGATGGCGATTGAGACAGAGTTCCGTCGTCAAGTGCGCGAATATGTCATGAACCCTTCGAAAACTCCAAATGAGGTGATCGTTCAATCGACCTATCGCTGGAATGCCGAGAGAAAAGAGACGATTCTCATGCGGAAAAAAGAGAGCGCAGATGATTACCGCTACTTTATTGAGCCAGATCTTCCCCCTCTGGTGCTCGAACAGGAGTATATCGATTGCATACGCGCTCAACTCCCCGAACTTCCCTATGAGAGGGAGAAGCGCTATATGGAAAATTTTGATCTTCCTATAGATATGGCGGGACAAATCACCAATGAAAAAGCACTTGCCGACTATTTTGAAGAGGCCCTTTTGATGACCCAAAATGCTCGCTCTTTGGCGAACTGGATCACAGTAGAGTTCACAGGACGGCTCAAAGAGAAGGGGGTGCTGATCTGGGAAAGTGGCATCCAGGCAGCGCTTGTCGGAAAGTTGATCGCTTTGATCGACGAGGGGACAATTACAGGAAAGATTGCCAAGATGGTCGCTGACGCGATGGTAGAGACACCGGGTAAAGATCCAGAGAAAATTGTCGCCGAAAATCCCGCCTTCCAGCCTGTGAGTGACGAAGGAGAGATCGAAAAAATTGTTGACAAGGTGATCAAAGAGAATCCTCAATCTGTCAAAGATTACCAGGAAGGAAAAGAGAAAGCGTTTGCCTATTTAGTAG
This sequence comes from Chlamydiales bacterium, assembly GCA_046153495.1. GTDB lineage: Bacteria > Chlamydiota > Chlamydiia > Chlamydiales > JAAKFR01 > JBJXGG01. The sequence continues at coordinate 89 of JBJXGG010000006.1, read as the reverse complement.
GGCAAGTGATGAAAGCAACGTCAGGAAAAGCTTCGCCCCCGATTGTGAATCGCCTCTTAAAAACTAAGATCGGCTAACTTTATTAACCT
>JBJXGG010000183.1:0-4304 GCA_046153495.1 Chlamydiales bacterium | reverse complement strand
AACTCCCTGAGGATGAGGGAGAACAACCCAAAACTCAGGTTATTAGTGTAGTCGATTAAAAATGCGGGAATCTGCAGCTATTCTTCCAGATGCCATTCCCTGATGGAATTTCCGCGTAGCGTAATCTCGCGCTTGCTTACTATCTTTGATACAAAGGGCCATGTCGCTCATTGAAATCAGTTTAGCTTCTCTTTTAGGTGCACGAGCGAGGATGTCAATCGAACTCCCTATAACTGCAGGCAGACAAGCTACTGCTACGCCATAGACTAGTGCCCAGTTAGAGCCTAAAAATTGGATCCCCCCCTTATCAATGAAGTAGGCAGGAAGGCCAGCCAGGATGCCGATATAAAGAATTGGGAAAGCTACAGCACAGATCTTGCTAGCTCTTTGACGAGCTTTTTCCGAAGCACTATCGAAAAGCTCTCCCAAAAGACCACTGACCGAAAGGCCCAGAGCACCGACGGCTGGCAAGAACCACATCATCGTCTGATAAGAGGGGTTATCGAGAATCGCTCCTAACCCCTGCTGGAAGAGCTGAAACTTGGTGAGCATTCCCCCTATTAGGAGGATCAAAGCAGGAACAACGATTCCGAAAAAGATGATCCGACGTGTGCGACTCCGATCAACGAATCCCGTTACCTTATCAAGCATACCATCTTTCATGTCATCCATCTGTTCGCCAAGACCGGGGCCTTTTCTTCTGTCAGCAGCGGCTGCCATATCTACTTAACTCCTGTATATTTGCTACTATTGTACAATATTAAAATTTTTATTTTATTAAGATTTTAAAAAAATAGATTGCTTTAAATCATTTTATTCTTAAAATCTAGAAACCTCAGTTCTGGGTTCTCTTCTTTATACTTACAGAGACACAATCCACACCTAAGGTTAATTTTTTCTTAATAAAAGAAGTTCCTATGATGCAACCTATCACTCCTTCAGTAGCACAAGACTCTGTTAACACTCCAACCCTATACGGCCTTCGGACGCAGGAATCGAGGGTAGCTGCTACCTTCCAAATGGCCTGTTGGACGTGTGGCAAACCGATTTCTAGCATGATGAACTGCTGCGGAGGGTGTGGTATTGCTCGGTATTGCTGCAGAGCGCACCAGATAAAAGATTGGGCAGATTCTCCTTCTCGAGAAGGCCAGAAAGCAGCACGCTTGGGCCATCGTCACTTTTGTAAACAGATACTAGCAGGAGAACAAGAGTCAGTCGCGACTGTTGAACATGTTTTATACACAGCCAGAACAGCTCCTAGAAATTTTGAAAATAGCTTAGTACAGCATGTATTGAAAACAATGCGCCCCCTTCATCGTCAACGTGAGTCGACTTATTACATCCGAACAGCAACGAGCGCAGTCACTAGAATACCATTCCGCCCGGGGCAATAAGCCCTTCTCTAACCGAATTTACACGGCTGCAAACGCGCATTCCTATTGATCGGGCGCTCATCTGTTTTACGGCAAGAGCCGGATCTGGAAAAATAAAAGTCATGCCAGTCGTTTTGTCTTCTCTTGTATATCGCACGGAAATACGTGATATTACGCAAAGGTTACAGCGAATGTTGCAAGGGGCTATTTGTCCCGTTCCCTCCGCTCTTATCGATGATGCATCGCCAGAGTCGAGGCGAATCCCCCAACGGGCGGCTCGATCTGCTCCTAGTCTCTAGATTCACTTTTTTAACCTGAGTTTTGGGTTGTTCTTCCTCGTAATCAGAGGAGTGTTCTGAGATGCTCTTGCAATTTTTTGCGAAGATCATAGCCGAAGGCGCTATTATCGAGCAAAAAATTGCAAGAGCAGCCAGAAAACTCCCTGAGGATGAGCGAGAAGAACCCAAAACTCAGGTTTTTAGTTCATCTTATCGATAATGAGATCATTGCCCACGAGAAAGACTTTTAATCGATCGCCTGCCTGATAGCGACCACGGATGATCGCCTTAGCAATAAGCGGTGTAAGGTTTTTTTCGATCATTCTCTTTACGGGTCGAGCTCCGAGCAAGGGATCAAAGCCGTAGTCAACGAGATACTCAATCACACTCTTATCATACTCGACATAGAGCCTTTTGCTATGCGCAATCCGGGCTGAAAGTTCATTAAGCATTTTGTGAACAATGCTCCCTTTCACTCTCCATGAAAGGGATTTGAAAACTACAGGATCCATCCTATTGTAAAGCTCAACCGAAAGTTGTTCCATTAACTCTGGTTGGATCATCTCCAAAATCTGCTGACTATTTAACCCCTGTTCGACATAGCGAGCAATATCCAAAGCACAAATATTAGAAGTCAGAATAAAGATCGATTTGCGGCAATTAATCCGCTCTCCTTTGGAGGAGCTAATCTGCCCCTCATCAAAAAGTTCTAAGAAAACACGCATCACGCGGGGGTGTGCTTTCTCCACCTCATCCAAAAGGACAACAGCATAAGGGTTCTGTTTCAATGCGTTTGTAAGCTGTCCCCCTTGCTCGTGATTCACATATCCTGGAGGAGAACCAATGAGTCTTTGGACACTATGCTCCAATCCATACTCGGCCATATTGATTCGAACTAGACGGTTTTCATCATCATAAAGTGCTTTGGCGAGTTGTTTAGCAAGCTCAGTCTTTCCAACGCCGGAGGGACCACAGTAAAGCAGTGTCGCAATAGGGCCGTTTGGATCATTCACACCAGCTGCATAACGGATAATCGCATCAGCTGTTACTTTGACGGCCTCTTCCTGTCCAATCACCATTTGATTAAGCCTATCTTCTAAATCAAGCGAACGTTCAATCACTTGCTCCCGTTCGAGATCATCACGGTTTTTTTTGGACCCTAGCATAACATCTTCAAAGACGACCGCTTCTCCGAAAAGAGATGTAGTCAGTACAATCAGTAAAATTAACGTCTTTTTCACGAATCACCTAAATAAAAAAAAGGAACTTTAATTATGAAATAGATTAATGTAAAGAGAGAATTAATGTGATGGTTTAGGTGTAAGTGCGCTGGCCGTGCGATAGACATGGAATGCCACGCTGGCGGCCATGACAGCGGAGACTACTCCCAAAGAAGTTTTTAATTTCAAATAATTTCCAGAAATCATCACAAAGCCCACGACAGCAGCAATCACAATAATCGAAACAAAAAAGGCTTGAAAATGTGCTTTGGTATCGGCCTCACGCCCCTGCAAAGCTCGAATCACAGCCATAATGGGAAATACAACAAGACCTATCGCAGCGATAATAGGCGCAAGCAAAGGCTTGATTAAACCGATCACCATCCCGTTAAAAGGGAGACACGCACTCTTGCAGATACAATTATACTTTTGCGCTGTCTTGGAACGCTCAAGGCCCCAACTGATCGGATCGCAAAAGTCTGAAAATAGTTTAAGACCATCTGTCATAACTCGGAGAATTGTAATTATTTATGGGAATTCAATCAAGAAAATTAAAGTACTTAAAGAGGGAAGAGAGAAAGTTAAAGCTTTTTCTATACATATTTTTTCATTATGGATTCCTGTACCGCCAAAACGATTGGCATCAGAAGTAAAAATTTCTTTTGCAGATTTTACCTGCAAATGGATCGTGTATCGTTCGTATCTATTAGGTGTAAAATTATGGATACAGAGAAGCTCATAGGGAGTTCCTCCTTTTCTCCGATAGGAGATGATACTATTGTCTACGTCAGAGAAATCCACCCACTCAAATCCGCTGAGATTGCTGTCATTGTGCCAAAGAGGGGGGTGTTGTAAATAAATGTAGTTGAGCTCTTTCACCATAGCCTGGATCCCACCATGGGAGGGATATTGGAGCAGAAACCAATTTATCTCCCCTTTCGCATTCCACTCATTCCACTGCCCAATTTCTCCTCCCATAAAAAGGAGTTTTTTTCCTGGCTGGCAAATTTGATAGCTCAAAAGAAGACGTAAACTCGCCAGCTTTTCCTCATATTCTCCCGGCATTTTGGAGATAAGGCTCCTTTTGCCGTGGACTACCTCGTCATGAGAGAGTGGAAGAGTAAATTTTTCTGAAAACGCATAGAGCAAACCGAAGGTAAGATCATTATGGTGGTATCGACGATAAATGGGATCTTTTCCAAAATAGCGTAACGTATCATTCATCCAGCCCATATTCCACTTATAGTCAAAACCGAGGCCGCCCCACTGAGGCTCTTCTGTTACTTTAGGAAATGCTGTAGACTCTTCTGCGATTGTAATCACACCCGGACACCGTGCGTGAATCGTGGCGTTGAGATGCTTGAGAAAAGCAATCGCCTCTAAATTTTCTTTCCCCCCCTCATTGTTCGGAATCCACTCATTGTGCGCTCTAC
>JBJXGG010000186.1:0-8550 GCA_046153495.1 Chlamydiales bacterium | reverse complement strand
GTACCCCTACCAGATCTATGCCATTACTCTAGGAGAAGGAGTAACATTCCGTGGAGAGCTCTCTTTCGAAAGATTGTTGCGGATCGACGGCGTTTTCGAAGGACAACTCCTCTCACAAGGAAAAGTCATTGTAGGTCCAAAGGGAGTTGTGAAGGCCAACCTGACTTTGCGAGAAGCGATTGTAGAGGGAGTAATTGAAGGCAACGTCACCGTCCAAGAAAAACTCGAGTTGCGAGGAGACGCACGCGTGATCGGTGACATCGTAGCGAAGTCGATCTGTGTCGACGAAGGTGTGACTATCGAAGGTCATGTTAGCGTCAAACCACAAAACGCAAGTGCAAGCTCGACAATCTGAGCAATAGAGCCGATTAAATTGAGATTGATACTATTTATAGTCGATTACATCGACTATAAATGGTATAAACCTATTTTCTTTCTCCTAGAGTAATGGCATAGATCTGGTAGGGGTACTCTTCTTCTAACTTGTGCGCGACTGCCCGCAGTGTGGCCCGACTGTCATAATAATCATCCACAATCAACACCGTTTTTTGCCACAGATCTCTTTTTCTTTTCCAAAAAAAATGCGCACTATCTAACTTTGTTCGCTCCTTTTGCATCTCTTGAGGTCGATCTCCCCAGTCACGTTTGAGTAAAGGGAAGAATGCACACCCCAATTTTTGCGCGAGTGTTTTCGCTATAAGCGGGCTTGGATTGGTAGCAAAAAGGCGAGAGGGGACCGGGCAAATCAGATCAGGTACCGGCCACCCAAGTCTATCAAGCTGAACCACCATCCAGGAAGCCGCAATCGTAAAAAGAGATCTGTTCTCATTCCGAAGCCCATTTTGGAGAGTTAAAAGAGGAGCGCTCTCTTCTAAACAAGAGGCAATCTTCACTCTCCACTCTTTATCTGCTACGCACTTTTTGCAAACCCCGCGACTTTTTCGAAAACAGTAAGGACAACGCTCGCTGGGTTCAATCAGTTCAAAAAAAGGGGTGCAGAGGGCACAAAAAAGCCTTCTTCTATCTTCTAGAGGGTGGTGACAATGGAGGCAAAGCGGAGGGAAGAGAAGATCAGTTATCATTTTGGTTGGTAAAGTGATAAATAGGATGAAAAAGACTCCCTTTGATGTTCACCGTAAAAAGATCTGCCAATTTCATCAAGAGGCTATATTGTTTCATGCGTACCTTCATATCGAGTTGTCCATCAAAATCGATATAGGCATTACAGCCCTCTGCCAAGTAAAAACGGGAATGCTTCCCATCACTGTACATCTCATGAAAATTTTCTAGATAGACCTTACTATCACACAGAGTGTAATAGATGATCCCCCGCACAGGAATTATAGAAGTGATATCAAGCCCTATCCGAGCAGTGATTTCGGTAGGAATCAGCATCAGATTGCTGAAAAAAGTGCGTTTAGGATAGTTGGTAAACTGTAACACTCCGCTCCCCTTAATGCTCTCTTTTTCCCAAAAAACTCCCCCAAAATGGTTCAGCTCCAAGTGAGGCACACAAAAAGAGCGAAAAATAGGCCTATCTCTTTTCTCCCTATTTGTCCACGGGCTTTTTAAACGAGAAAGGCGGAAGTTATTTAGCTGCAGTTGATCGCAGAAAAAACGCCATTTTTCTTTCTCTTGCACAAAGGAAGCTTTTCCTGCTAAAAGCTCCCCCGACCAGTCTTGAATCGATACATCGACGAATTCGATGCTCTCTTTACTATACACAACAGCCGAATCGAAGCGCGCAAACTCTATCCCTTTTACTTTACAGCAATCTCCTTGTATCTTTCCCACAAAATGGGAGTTGAAAAGATCCTCTTTTGCTAACGACCAATCTCCCTCCAAATGGTAAACACCGGAGAGGGAGATTTTTGTAAAAATATCTTTTATCCTATCTGGCAAGTGGGGAAAGAGGGTTTCACAATCGAACCTTGTTTCCCCCCGCAAGAAGATCTCTTGCACTCCCTTTTGTGTCGCTTTTAAATCTACACTACTCCCCGCAAAGGTTCCTTGGAGAGACGTCACACTCCACCCATCCACCCCATTTATCCATTCAGCAATAATCGCCTCTTGAGGCTGTTTGGCAAACGAGAAAGGAGAGAGAGATATTGTCCCCGTTTCTAGCCTCTGGCTATCAGTTTGGAACCGTAACCCATACTCTTTCTCACCATACAGACATTTGCAAGTGACGTCACACACTTGCGGGTCATAAACTAATGAGAATTCCTTTACCTCAAATTTTTTGTTGAATATGTGGTAAGTGCCATCTTTTAACGTTAGATAGACCCAAAAGTGATCGGGCAGCAGTTCGAGAGAGAGACGACCGACAAGAGGCTCATTTTGTTTCAGTACTTCGACCCGATTTAGCACTGTGGGAGAAAATTTTCCAGGAAAGAGTGCTGCAGCAATTTCTGCCATAAATGGGAGTCTCTCCGGGGGCACGGTGAAATCAAAACCGTCAAAATGGAGCTTCTCCTTGGCTAGATCGTAATGCAAACAACCCAGCTTGTACCTCTCTCTATTGTCATGTAAAGAGATCTCGGCCTCCAACCCTTCTATCGTCAACCCTTTGCTCGAGTCGAAGGAGCACTGCAGATTCTCTCCATCTCCAAAATAGATGCCCCCAAAGGAGAGATCATAAAACGAGGCGGTGATATCACTTGTGAGACGGCCATCAAATTGTAGAGTTCCTTTACCCGAAATCACACCCACAGGTTCCCACAAAGCAAACTTTGAGGGGAAAAGTGACCTTACATCCAAAGAGATCTCTTCGACTGCTGCAGCGAATCGTTTTTCTTGCGGGAAAAACTCTCCCGACAAAAGCACTTTCCCCCACTGCGGGCTACCCAAGTGAAAATGAGAGATTTCATAACAAACAGGGGAACGAAAATCGATTACAAAAGAGCTCGACCAAAGAGCTATACTCGCTTGCTCAATAAACAACCGATTCCCCTCTTTTTTTCCCTCTATTTTAATCGGGTCCTTCCCCTGTTTTCCGGTGATAAGAAGATCTCCCTCCTCTAATCTTCCCTCCACAGAGAAAAGATCATGTACCGCAACCTGAAACTGCGTCCTACCCGGATCAAATGCAATAAGTGGCGTAACAAACGGGTAAGTTTTTCCTCGATACATGAGGTGCCCGAAGCCCTTTTCAATCGTGATATGGCGCTCAGGAAACCTATAGGCGACTTGAAAATGATAATTTTCACAGGCGAGGTCCATCCATTGCAAGTGGACATTACACTCCCCCGCAAATGAGGCTGATACCAGCCTATTCTCTTTTCCAATATTGAAATGGAAAACAAATCCCTCACCACAAGCCCCTATCTCTCCCCTGAAAGGCCACTGCCAAATAGCTGAAGGGACAAAATGGTGCAGACACTCAATCGCCTCATCCATAGGACCTTGGTATGAGGTAGCCGCCAGCTTCAAATCGATGTCGGCTATAGAGTGCAGCGTTACATCTGCCTCGCCTCGGAAATAGATATTTTTCCAACGCGCCTCTATCTCTTTGAAGGATAATGAATTATTCTCAAAATGCACGACACCCTGCATATCCTCCAAACAAACCCCATATTTCTGATAATCGAACCTGCTCTCTTGAAGAGAGAGCAGGCCGACATGATCCCAAGATTTAAGGTCTAGGTAGTGCACAGCGACAAAGTCATCTGAGAGCTCTTCATTAACCCGGGGCACGCTCAGCTGGAAAGCTTTCCCTTTAAGGAGAAAATCAACACCTTCGTAAAAAAGTACGAGGTATCTCTCATCAAAAGTCCCCTCGAAGTTAGCCTTCCCCACTAACTGTAGATCGACATCAGAAAATAGGAAGGGGGACAAAAACTTCTGTAAGGGGAATCCCTCTCCATGAAACCAACCAAGACGCCTTTGTGAGAGGTAAAACTGCTCCTTGATATTCGAGAGAAAAGCACTCATAGGTGGAGAGACGGAAAATGGCAGCTCCACTGGAACCAGAGAGATCTTTTCCTCCTCTCCCCCTCCCAAATGGCACCCAAATTGTAGAGAATATGAGGATTCACTCTTTTCCGTGATCTTCAATGCTCCCTCGAGTTTCAACCCCTCGCATGCCTGCTTGACCGTCGCTTCCAGAAGAAATTGATCGTCCAAAAAAGCCTTCTTAAATCCCTTTTGAAGGGGCTCCGGTATTAGAGCAAACATCTCTTGTGACATCCCCGAAAAACGCATCTGTATCAATCTATCCGCAACGTGCCAGTTGAGATCGATCTCTCCCTCCATGCCCAAAAACGTGCCCCGTAAATAGGAATTTTCTACCTTCCCTTCTCGCACACAGACAGAGGAGTGAAGATCATGGAAATTCCAAAATTCGCTCTGGGTCTGCTGCCACGCCAAAGAGCCTCCGCGCAAACTAAACTCTCCATTCCACGAATCGACATGGAGACTGGAAGAGAAATCGAAATCCAATTCTGTATAAAAGTGGTCCAAAGAACCGCTCAGCCCGAGAATTGGATTTTTTAGCTCAATCTCTTTCGCCTTTAACTTTCCAGCCACCTTGGCAAGACGCCCTTGATAAAGAGAGAATACCAAATGGCCAATCACATCTCCCCTCTCCAATTTCCAATCAGTGATCGCTTTGGGCAACTCGAAAAAATGGTGAAGCGTCGTGTAGAGATCCTCCAAAGAATGATTCGAAAAATCAGAGACAAGGATGATACTCTCTTCTTCAGGAGTAATCGTAAATTGCGTGGCCAAAGGAGTGCTACAAAAATCCCAATCGAGTGTCAGTGTACCACTATTTTGCTTCCCTCCAATATGTTGATGTAGATCAAGACCAAAAACAATCTCCTTTTTCCCATCACACAAAAGAAGTTCTGCATCAAGGACGACAATCTCCAGATCGATACCAAACAAGCCCCCTCTTTTCGACCTTTTTGAAGAAAAAGGAAGCGATTCGCGCTTTTTATGTACCACATCTAGGCCATATACCTCCAAAAGCCCGCCCACTTTGCGGTTTTTCGCATCTACATTTGGAGTCAGTACCATCTTGGTAAAATGCGCATCGAAACTCTGCTTTTTAGAAATATGACCGCCATAAAAACAGATTTTCCCCCGTTCCCACTCCACTTTCTGCAATGCGAGAGTCGCACCATAATGTCTTTTGAAATAACTTTTGGTTTGCCATTGGACGACAGATAAGAAGATATCGATAGGAAAAAGCGCTATCCCAATAAGCAGCAAAAATAGACAAGGCCAAATCCAGCGCAAAAAGGGTGTCCGCATAGTGATCATCAGCATATAATCAATTACATTGAGAGTGATACTCTCTAGTTAACCTGAGTGTTGGGTTCTTCTCCCTCATCCTCAGGGAGTTTTCGCGCAACCAAAGAGTATCACGCTCAATTTAATCGACTATAATACGTTAGATAGAGCTTTTCAATATGAGAAAAATTTGGTATTTTTCCTCACAAATGCTTAGACGATTTCTCGACTTCCAGCTCTCTTTCTTCGACAAGGGAAAGCCGTTGCACAAGGTACGCCCTTTTGTTTCGGCCGTTGACACCTTCTGTTACGAACCTCTTGCCAATGCGAAACGAGGCCCCTTCATCCGCGACGCTGTCGACTTGAAGAGGTGGATGTTTCTTGTAGTCACGGCTTTATTGCCCGCTATCCTTATGGCGATCTGGAATACAGGTGTGCAATCCTTCGTATATGGCAGCAACGATGCGACCCTCTATGAGGGATATCTACAAGCGAGCAAAACATTTTCTGGCTACTTCTCCTTTACCTTTGCCCAAGGGAGATGGGTCACGATACTGGGGTTGGGGGCTTTCGCTTTTTTTCCCCTCATGCTGATCAGCTACATCGTTGGCGGAACATGTGAAGCGATTTTTGCCTCGATCCGTGGTCATGAGATTGCCGAAGGATTTCTTGTCACAGGGATGCTCTATCCGCTCATCCTCCCTCCCAATCTCCCCTATTGGCAGGCAGCCCTTGGGATTGTTTTCGGGGTAGTTATAGGAAAAGAGCTCTTCGGAGGAACGGGGATGAATATCCTCAATCCCGCTCTCACGGCCCGCGCTTTTCTCTTCTTTACATTCCCAGGAAATATGAGTGGAGATATCTGGGTAGGCACGAACTCCTATGAGATCAGTCAGAGCATCAACCAGATGAATCAACAAGCCAAGCGGACCGAAGTTGATGGTTTTAGTCAAGCCTCTGCTTTGCAAACCTTTAATCAAGCGATCTCCGATATCAAACGAATCCACACAGCTACTGTTGCGACAAATCAATATCGCGAAAAGACACCTCTCTATCCTGTGATCAAAGAGCGATTTGACTATTGGAAAGCACAAACAAAGAGTGAAGCGGAATTAGGGAATCTCTCTATAGAAGATATGCGCGCCTTTATGACGGCTCCAAAAAAAGAGGGCGGGTTGGCTCTCTTACCAGCAAACTTTATTGCTGCCTATCAATATAGTGGCACAGAATATGGCTTTGGGAAATATACGAATGGAAATCTTTTTTGGGGGAATATCCCTGGGAGCATGGGAGAGACCTCGACTTTTGCCTCTCTTTTGGGAGCCCTTTTCTTAATTTTAGTTGGAGTAGGATCATGGCGCACCATGGCTGCCTTTGCTCTTGGCGCGATTATCACTGCCTATGCCTTCCAATTTTTTGCCACACACACCGGCATCGATAGTGGCGCGTGGAATGCTGCGAAATATAGTATGCCGTTTTGGCGTCACCTCATGATGGGTGGACTCGCTTTCGGACTTGTCTATATGGCAACCGATCCTGTCAGTGCGCCGGCAATGGCAAAAGCAAAATGGATCTATGGCATCTTGATCGGCGTTGTCACTATTTTGATCCGCGTGATCAACCCCGCTTATCCCGAAGGGGTCATGCTTGCCATTCTTTTTGCCAACGTCTTTGCCCCTCTGATTGACTATTATGTTATCCGCAATTATAGGAGAGTGCGCTGCCGTGCTTGAGCCTAAAAAACATACAGAGAAACAAACGATCCTATTTATCTCTATTCTTTGTCTACTTTGTGGCCTTTTTTTGGCTGTGATCTCTTACGGCCTGCGGATCCCTCAAGGAGAGGCTAAAGAGTTTGACAGAAGTAAACAGATGCTTATTGCTGCCAAAGTCCTCAATCATGAAGGCTATTTTGAAATCCTCGATAAAGAGGGAAAAACGGTGAAAGCAAGTTTTCATCCCCAAACAAAGACTTTGCAAGAAAACCCAGACACTCTTAAAGCAACAGATGACCAAATCAAAGAGGTCGCCTCATTACGAATCCGTCCCCTACTCACGGACGCGCAAGGGAACGTCCTGACGTTGAAGGAGAAGGGGCTTGATCTCTCTACTTATCTAGCAGAAAATAAGAGAAGGGGGTACGCCAATCTTCCTCTCAAACTTTTCTATGTGATCTTACCTAACACCGAAGAGGCAGAGAAAATGACGGAAGAAGAGGTTGCGAAAGATTTTACAAAAGTATCAGCCTTTGTGATTCCCGTGTCTGGTTTTGGACTTTGGGCGCCGATTTACGGCTACATTGCACTAGAATCGAATGGTGATCGAGTGATTGGCACTACCTGGTATGAAATGGGCGAGACACCGGGGCTCGGAGCCAACATAACCACGGCTTGGTGGCAAAATCAATTTTTTGGCAAATTGATCTTCCATGAATCTGCTGATGGAAAGACCGATTTTAGCACAGCAGATATAGGTATTGTTGTGGTAAAGGGAAAAGTGAAAGATGTCTATGGTAACACCTATAGAGCAAAAAGCGCTGTAGACGGGATTTCGGGAGCAACGCTCACCGGTGACGGCGTAACGGCAGCATATCAAGACTCCTTGACACCATACCGTCCGTTTCTTATGAAAATACATGAGGAGGGCTCTAAGAGTGAAAAGAGAGCCGCTTAGTCACTATTTCACAGAACCACTTTGGCATAACAACCAGATTTTGGTTGCCATTTTGGGGATATGCTCCGCTCTTGCGGTGACAACCACACTCAGCACCGCCATTACGATGGGTATTTCGGTGAGTTTAGTCACTGGCTTTTCTTGCTATTTTGTCTCTCTTTTCCGCAAGTTTACGCCCGACAGCGTGCGGATGATCACGCAGCTGGCGATCATCTCTTCTCTCGTCATCATCGTCGATCAGTTTTTACAAGCCTACTTCTTCAATATTTCCAAAACTCTTTCGGTCTTTGTAGGCTTGATCATCACAAACTGTATTGTAATGGGCCGACTCGAGGCGTACGCGATGGCGAACAAACCGTGGCCTTCATTTCTTGATGGTATTGGAAATGGTTTAGGCTATGGCGTGATCTTGATGATACTAGCTGTGGTGCGCGAATTGTTCGGTTCAGGTGGAATTCTGAAAGGCACGCCTTTCCATTGGGAAGTATTCAAGTCGATGGGGATCAACTACACGGGCAACGGTTTGTTGTTGCTGCCAGCCGGTGCCTGTTTTTTGCTCGGGATTATAATCTGGGTGCAGCGAGCATTAAACGGACATAGGGAAACACATTAATAAAGGCCGCAGGCTACAAGCCACCGGCT
>JBJXGG010000179.1:0-3123 GCA_046153495.1 Chlamydiales bacterium | reverse complement strand
CAGACAACTCCCTGAGGATGAGGGAGAACAACCCAAAACTCAGGTTAATAACTCTTCACATCGGCAATTTCTGAAGTGTTGGGTTTTGTTTCAGCAAACTTTGGAAGTCGACTTCGCTGATATTTTGGTCTAGATATGTGCGGTAGTAAAGCTTGCCTGAGAGGAGATCTTTGATCACAACCCATTGGGTAAAGTCATACTCTTGCGGGTTTTTTGACTGGATCGCCCCATAGGGAATATCTACAGTATTGAGAAGATGGAGCGCGAGATTAATATTCTCTTTTGCATTTGTTGGCTGCCTGACGAAGTCTTTGAAAATAGCGATCCGGACAAAGCGAGAAGGAGGGGTCCAATCCCCGGGAATGCCCAACATCCCTGACCCTTGGCCGAGCGGATCTAATACAGAGCCATCTAAAGTGAGAGGAGTTGCTCCCAACGCTGTGAGATTAATGTAATTCCGTAAGTTTGTGAGATGCCACTCCAACTTTGGAGCATTGGTCAAAACCCCCACTGGATTGTCCGAGATTTCCATTTTTCCATGGAGAAATTCCACCACTATACTCTTCCCACTTCTATCATGGAAAGCAAAGTGGATTACAGGAATAGCATTAAGCGTTGGGATAGGATGCACCCAAATTTGCACCTGTTGTAGAGCCTGTTTCACCTCATCGAGATTTGCGCATGTCCCCAACAACCAATCTCCCACATCCTCAAAAGCGATGATATTTGACGGATCTTTGAGCGAAATTTTCGGATATTCCGTACCAGGTAACCAGAGGCCTTCTACAGAGAGTCCTTGGTCATTCATTCCATCGATGATTTTATCGAATCCAAAATATGTGCAACCAACGTAAGCATATTGGGAGAGCCAACTCTTTCCATCACGCCCAGTTTCTAATCGGCTCACTTGCCGCTCGCCACTGGGATGAATAATGATTTCCGAGTTGAGAAGAAGGCCAAATTCCATCGAACGACCGACTACCACATTTTGATCGGTAGCCTGCAACAAGAAATCCGTGCAAGCAAGAAGTTTGATCGGGAGGAGCACACACAGTAAAAAAATGTACATAATCTCTAGAGATAGAATACCAATCTTTTTTTGTAAACCTGAGTTTTGCGTTTGGAACCCAGATTACGAAATTCTCTATTTACCTGATTTGACGCGGATGTTGCCGAATAGGGATAATCTTTCAGACCATTACCCTGTCGGCGCCACTTTATACCATTCGCAAAAAGTATTAGCGCCTCTTTTGAGGTGACTTTCTTGAACAATAAGCCCTTTATCACTATACTGCCCCTTTACTTTGGTTGGAGGAGTGTCCGAGCGGCCGAAGGAGCACGCTTGGAAAGCGTGTGTATGTGAAAGCGTACCGTGGGTTCGAATCCCACCTCCTCCGATACATGGGATGATCTGACACTGCTACTAGCTTATCAAAGGGCTCTCGTAGTGTCAGAATCCCCTTTTTATCCCTCATTTCCAAGTTCGAAAATAAGAAATTCAGGATTTGACCTTTGAAATATGTATAAAGTAGTTGTCGACTATGCACCTGCCGAGGCCGATAATGCCGTTGTAATAGAAGGTATTGTTGCATTCAATGAGAGTGTATTAGGTGAGCGAGATAAAGAGTTTTCGATTTTTTTAAAAGATGATTTAGGAAAAGTTTTCGGAGGAATACAGGCATTTTTAGGTTCCGAATCCATTTATATCGAAACATTATGGGTGGAAAGAAATCTTCAAAAACAGGGATTTGGAACGCAATTATTAGATGCTGCTGAGCAAGAAGCTCTCAAGAATGGATGCGCTTTTTCTGCGGTAGATACTTTTGATTTTCAAGCGGAAGAATTTTATTTGCAAAAGGGCTATGAACGGATCAGTGAATTAAAAAATTGTTGGCTTGGTCATTCAAAATTATTTTTAAGAAAAAATCTAAAATATTCAAATAATACCAAGAGCAAAAAATAAAGGCACAAAGTCATGGTAGGTAAGATGTCAGATTTAAGAGATCTTTTCGAAGCCCATATTAACCTGAGTTTTGGGTTGTTCTTCCTCGTAATCAGAGGAGTTGTCTGAGATGATCTGGCAATTTTTTGCGAAGATCATAGCCGAAGGCGCTATTATCGAGCATTTTTGGAAAAACAGATGCCCTAAGAATCTGATTTTAAGCCACAATGCCTACCTGAATAGTTACAAAACCTGAGTTTTCTGCTCCCTTTCTTATTTGAAAGAAAACGCTATAACCCTTATCATGGTGCGGATTCTATGCGTAATTTGTGTTTGTTATTCCTTTTTTTTCTCTCTCTACCTCTGATTGGAAAACCACGCATCCTAGTCAGCATTCCCCCTCAAAAATATCTTGTACAAGAAATCGCTGGTGACACAGTAGAAGTGGATGTTATTGTGCCTCCTGGAGTGAGTCCACACACCTATGAACCGACACTGCAGCTCATGACAAAAATCCAAGATGCGGAGGTTTGGTTCCGCATCGGAGAGGGGTTCGAGCACCACTTGATGCCCATCCTCTCATGTAAAATCATTGATCAGAGAGAGGGGTTAGAGTTGCTCCCCTGTAGCTGCTGCCATAAAGAGGCTTTCGATTCTCACATCTGGCTAAGCCCTAAATTACTTAAAGCCCAGATCCTACAAATTAAAACTTATCTTGTCTCAGCCCATCCAGAGAGTGCATTGCAATTTGAAATGGGCTTTTCTTCACTAGAAGAGCGGTTAGAGGCGCTTCTACAAAAGCTGCAGCAACAACCTTTCCCCAAAGCAATTCTGGTCTCTCACCCCGCTTTCGGCTATTTCTGCCGCGATTTCAATATCCACCAACTCTCCATAGAAATGGAGGGGAAAGAGCCTGCTCCACGGCAGATTACGCATCTGATACAAGAGGCTCGAGAACATAATCTGAACAAAGTTTTCCTACAAAGACAATATAGTACTCAAGGAGGCAGAAGGATTGCGCAAGAGCTCTCCCTTGAAGTTATCTATGTCGATCCCTATGCTGAAAATGTGCTCTCCAATTTGGATTATTTAGGAGAGGTGTTTCGATGATTGAAATAGAAGATCTCTCTTTTGCCTATGATGGAAATGCAATCTTAGAGGGAATCAACCTGCGGATTTCG